>NZ_JAKKRO010000057.1:0-32337 GCF_025654235.1 Shewanella sp. SM32
TTGTCCGCTTACCGGCACGGCATATCCTTGAGCTTTTAACTGATTGCGCCAATTGTACAGCGTCTGCTCAGAAATGCCTTCCTCTGAAGCCAACTGCGCCACAGAGCGATTTAACGGCGGTAATAACTTTTTTAATATTGCTTCTTTTCTTACTGGTGAATAAACAGCCATTTGAACCTGCTAACCACCCGCCGTCTGACTATAACTATTGTGAAAAGAAGACAGGACAACTACTCTGACACGGCGGGCTATTGATGGAATCGGCGACTTGTTTGAATTCATCAATTTTTTCATGACGGTCAAATTGTAGTGGCTCGTATTCATGGTCTATGTCGATATTTTTGCAGTATTGGCTGAGTTTATCTAAGTGTTTAGTAATGTTGAACCACACTAAAAATAGAATAAACCCAGCCACTAAGAAGGTTTTAATGCCATTAGAAAGCAGAATGATAATGGCCTTATCATACAAGCGTTGATAGATAGCATCGACATCGACTTGTATTTCGAGTGTGCCGACATTGATGTTTTCAGTCGGTGATTTATAGACTAAAGGAAAGGTTTTATCTAAGGAGTGTTCTTGTTTTTGCTCGCCTGCATTCCATGCTTGGCCGCTGTCATCTTTAATCGAAATATAGTTAATATCGGGCAGTTGAATTAGCCCATTGAGCTGAGTGTTAATGAGCCGCTCGTCAATAACCCAAATACTGGCGGCGAGCACATCTAAGTTCACCTTTTCCATGTTGGAAAATACTCTATCGATACGCACGACATCATTGCGATAATCACTGATCAACTGATACGCAGTGGTGATTAAGGTGATAACAGAACTAAAAAGTACAATAGACAGGGTAAGGTGCCTGCCTATGGGGCTTTTGATAAGTTGGCTAAAGAATGTCAGCATCTTAAATTTTCTTTATGCAATAGCGGCTTGAGATGCTTATAAGCATAGACCTACAGATCCAGAAAGTGCATTTTCTCGCAGATAAAATCAACGAAATATGTCTTCATTTGTGGCATTAAATTTGCTTATTAGCCGATAAGTTCAATTTTTTGTCACTGGGATAGCACTATGTTTAAACTCAAGCTGGATTCAGTTAAGTTTTTTAGCCCGAAGAAAATGATGTTTAGAGTCATGTTGTGGCTTATGGTGAGTTGTTCAGTCTTACTTCTTATTCCCCCTAATGTGCTGGCAGTGCTGGCGCTCGATAAATTTGTGCCGGAACATGCACAGTTTGTTGGATTAGGTCTAATCGTTTCTATCGCTTATTTTTTGAGTCAGTTAATTAACTTAGGTTTAGATGAGTCTATCCGTCATTTAAGTGATAAGCGCGTTATTGAGACGATTGAAGCTAAAGTGAATCTACTTGATCCCGCCGAGCGAGCTTTAGTGAGGGAATTCTTTCTTCAAGGCGCCACGATTTTGACTCTGCCGCAAAATGAACCCGCTGTAAAAAGTTTAGTGAATGCCTGCATCTTAGAAAAGCTCGGTAACGAGCGCCATTATGCGATTCAGGGACCGACCGCTGACTATAAGATTGCCATGAAAGCGCGTATGTACCTCAACCGTGATGTGCTGCGTTTGCCTGCAGGTGAGCCGAGCCAAGAAGAAATGCAGTCGTTGATTAAGGCGCGCCCGCAATTTTTGAATGGATTAGTACAAAACAGAAAACACGCAGCATAGGCGTGTTCTACCTCACTCGGATGAGTGCTAGCTATGGTTTAGTTAGCATTTTTAACATGCGAGACAACAAAAAATGGGGGTGATAAAACCCCCTAGATTTTGCATTTATACAAGAAACATGAAGAACAACTGGAGCAAAAACTATGGTTTCGGTGCCGACTTCACAATGAACATCCAAGTGATATAAGACACTATCCCTATTGTACTAAAGATAACGATCATTGAAAGTAAGCCTATGGGGTTACCAAACATCAGATCTAACCAAAATGCCATGACTGAAATCCTCTTTCCTGTGAAGTCCTCGCTAAATTAGCGGTATTCGATAGCTAAAATACTGATCTCGATCAATAAAAAATCGACATAGGAATACAAAGTCATAACGCTTAGTTAACTCTGTGATCTTGGTCAAATTTAAAGGTATGCTTAACAGCGACGAGTTCAAATAATTTAGCTTTGTTTCTTCTTCCGTTAGCGTCTAGGATTAACCTATTCAACTCGATCGATATTCAGTTAACGCGCTATTCCATTTATTCGTTCTTGTTTTTATATGAAGGCGCGATATCAGTTTTTTAAAGGAGTAAAAAATGGATTCTAAAAAAAGTCACAAGGATTCAATGGGATATAATTCTATCTTTGCGCCACTATTGTTGCTGATTTATCCCCTCTATTGTTTGGTGATCACCGGGCACTTTGTTGCCATTTTGTGTTTAAGCGCGCTCGCCGCCATTTTAATTTTCAACATCAATAAATTAATCCGTAATTTGAGACAACTTGAGCGTGCAGCACACCACTTAGGCGAGGGAGATTTGAGTTATCAATTGGAAGAGAAAGATGCGGGTGTGTTCATTAAGGTAGTACATAACATTAATCGCATGGGTGAGGATGTCAGCCGTACGATTTTGTCTTTATCTGATACCTGTGAAGGGATGAAAAAAGTCGCCTCGGATATCAAGGTTATCAGTGAACAGGCAAAGCAAGGCGTGTTAGAGCAAGAGCATCAAACGGAACTGGCAGCCAGTGCGATGACGCAGATGGTTTCAAGCGTACAAGCCGTATCGCAAAATGCGGTGAGTGCTGCGCAGGCAGCTGATATTGCCCAAAGTTCTGCTAAGCGCGGTGATCAAATCATGAATGGCATAGTCACTAAAATTGGCGCTATGTCGCAACAGATCCATGATACTCGAACCGTGATCGAGCACTTGGCCGCCGACAGTAACAATATCAGTAGCATTATTGAAACCATTTCGCAGGTGGCCGAACAGACCAATTTACTCGCCTTAAATGCTGCCATTGAAAGTGCGAGAGCGGGTGAACATGGCCGCGGTTTTGCTGTAGTTGCCGATGAAGTGCGTAATCTCGCTAAACGAACATCCGAAGCCACGGTTGAGATCCAGCAGCAAATCGCCGCATTACAAAAAGGCGCACAACATGGTGTTGAAGTCATGTTGAAAAATGTGGCGATTGCCGACGAAACGGCTGATATGGTTGATCAAGCTCACAGTGCACTCGGGCAGATTGTCGCTCAGGTGGAGACCATTACCGATATGTCCCACCAAATCGCCACGGCATCGGGACAACAACATACAGTAGCAGAGGAAATTAATAAAAATATCAGTGTGATGGCTGAGCTAGCCCTGAGTAATGCCTCCCACACCAACAACACTAACTTATCGAGTTTGAAAGTGTATAACATGTCGCAGGAAATTGGCTCCTTGCTGCATCGATTCCATGTGAATGCGGCATTTTTTAATTCGAGTCAGGCGCAAAATAAACTCTTTGTGAAATGGGGGCCTGAGTTAGACATAGGAATGCCTGAGATCAATCGTCAACATCAGCGATTAGTCTCATTGATCAATGAATTACACCGCACATTAAATGAAGAGTATGGACTCGAAGCCATCAAACGTATCGTGCAAGGGTTAGTGGATTACACGGCCAATCACTTTGCCTATGAAGAGGAACTCTTTGCGCGTTTTGGTTACCCTCAAACTGACAGCCACAAGGAAAAACACGGCAAGTTAGTTGGGCAAGTACTTGATTTTCAAAAGCGGGTTGTTAGAGGTGAAGATGTTGCCGACGAATTAATGGCTTTCTTGAAGGCTTGGTTGGTTAATCATATTCAAAAAAGTGATAAAGAATACACCGCCTTTTTGTTATCCCATGGCGCAGAATAACCCCAAGAGCATGATTTTTGAGCGGTTAAATGCAATTTGTATTAAAGTCGCGGCAAAAGACTTGCCATTGTCATAAGCAAAGGTATAATTCCCAGCACTTAGAGACAGCCAGTTGTTTTGATTGCTTCTAAGTGCATATTTGATATGCCAGTGTGGTGAAATCGGTAGACACAGGGGATTCAAAATCCCCCGCCCTTAAAAGCGTGCCAGTTCGAGTCTGGCCACTGGTACCAAATCCTTCAGATGAAGGAACTAAAACCGACCTAGAGTCGGTTTTTTTGTGCCTGAAATTTGGTTTTCGAACGGTGCTCTAGGTTGAGCTAGTGGGATTCGGCGATATCCATTTGTGTCATAGTCACGCCTTTGATTTGTGCATAAATCGCTTTGCCATGAGTGAGTTGCAGTTCGTCGCAGGCCCAAGGGGTGATGTTGGCCCAAAGTTCATCGCGGCCTAGGGCGATTTTTAATTGGATTTGCTCGCCGTTATCGCTGGGGTATAACTCTTTAATTTCTCCCTTTAGCAGGTTGCGGATACTTGAGCCTTTGGGGATCTCAGTGCAAACCGAGACATGATTTGCCTGAATACGCACTTTGAGTTTCTTCGCCGTTTCAGCCAGATAGCCACTTACCCACAAATAGTTTCCATCATCCATCACGAGTCGAGTCATGGGGTAGTCGGGATGTCTGTCGGCGACCTTTGCACTGAGGAGTGAGCTGAGTTCCTGCAATGGCACCCAAGGGCGCATTTGCTGGCTATTCCACACTTCACTTAAGGCCCCTTGGGCGATCAATTTCCCCTGATGCAGCACCAGCATATAATCCGCCAGTTGTAAGATCTCATCTAGGCTGTGGCTCACATACACTATCGGCAGTTTTAGTTCCTGCGATAAGGTTTGCAAGTAGGGCAGTAACTCGCGTTTACGGGGTAAATCGAGTGATGCCAGCGGCTCATCCATTAGCAGCATGTCAGGTGATGTCAGCAGGGCACGGCCAATGGCAACCCGTTGTTTTTCACCGCCCGATAGCGTGCTGGGATAACGACTGAGGAGTTTTTCAATCCCTAGTAGTTGCACAATTCTATCGAACAAGACTGGGTTAGCTTTACGCACACCATAGTTGAGATTGCCCTTCACGCTATAGTGCGGGAACAGTCGTGCTTCTTGAAATACATAGCCAATTTGGCGCTTCTCTGGGGGAAGGTTCACTTTGCCTTGTTGATAAAGCAGTTTGTCGCCGAGGCGGATTTCACCGCTATCTGGGGTCGAAAGCCCGCCAAGTAGGTTCACGAGCGAGGTCTTACCCGCACCCGAGCGGCCAAAAACGGCTGTCACGCCTTGCAATGGCAATTGGGTATCGACTTTCAGTTGCAGTTGTCCGAGTCGTTTTTCAATATTGATTGTTAACATACGCTTGCCGTCCTCTGCAGGGCTTTTTTACTCAGCCATTGAGAGGCGAGTAAAGATGCTAGTGCGATCACTATCGAGATAATGCATAGACGCATGGCCTGATATTCGGCCCCTGGGGTTTCAATAAAAGAGTACATGGCGAGCGGAATTGTACGAGTTTCACCGGGAATATTAGAAACGAAGGTAATAGTCGAGCCAAATTCCCCTAGGCTGCGAGCAAAGGCGATAATCATGCCTGACACTATCCCTGGAGAGGTGAGCGGCAGTGTGATGGTGAGAAATACTCGCCATCGACTGCTACCTAAAGTGCGTGCGGCCTGCTCGAGTCGAATATCAACAGTTTCAAAGGATTGGCGTATGGCTCTGACCATCAGCGGGAATGACACTATCGCCGCCGCGAGGGCCGCACCGCGCCAACTAAAGCTAAAACTGATGCCAAACCAATTAAATAACCACTGGCCGATAAAACCTTGGCGGCCCATGCTGATCAGCAAGAGATAACCCACTACCACGGGCGGTAACACCAGTGGTAGATGGAGCACACTGTCAAATATAGCCTTGCCAGGAAACTCGACCCTTGCCAGTAACCAAGCGCACAAAATACCCAAGGGTAAACTGGCGATAACGGCAACGGATGACACCTTTAAACTGAGCAGCAGTGCGGCAATTTCATAGTCGCTTAAAAGAGAGCCGCTTAACAAAGAACCACTCAGCACCCTAATTCACTCCAAAGCCATATTTCTCAAACACATTTTTTGCGCTTGGGCCCTGCAGATACTCATTGAACGCTTTGGCGCTTGCGGTCGATTCTTGTTTGACTAAGGCGACAGGGTATTCAATTGGGCTGTAACTCATTTCTGGGAAGGTGCCAACGATTTTGATCTTTTGGGCGACTTTCGCATCAGTTGAATACACTATGCCAAGCGGTGCTTCACCTTGTTCAACCAACGCGAGGGCGGCACGGACATTGTTAGCACGGGCGAGTAAGGGCTCAGCAGCTTGCCACAGCTTGAGGTTTTCGAGGGCTTGCTTGGCATATTGTCCAGCGGGTACATGATCTGGGTCGCCAACAGCCATACGACTGCCTTTTAATGCGGCTTTAATATCCCAATCGACATTGAGCACGACTTCTGTGATGGGACTATTTTTCTCGGCAATCAAGACTAAGGTATTTTTTAACAAGATTTTTCGGCTGCTAACATCGACCGCTTTAGCATCGACCAGATAATCCATCCACTTTTGATTCGCCGAGACAAACAGATCGGCGGGCGCACCATTGGCCACTTGTTTTGCCAGTGTTGAGGAAGAGGCGAAGGAGAATATCACCTTAGTATTGTGTTCTTTTTCATATTGCTGGCCGATTTCGTTAAGTGCATTGGTGAGCGATGCCGCTGCAAAAACAGTCACTTGCTCATTGTCTGCCGCAAAAATAGGGCTAGATGTCAGTACCATTGTGAATAATGAAGCCGTGGTAAAACGCAGTAATTGCTTAAGGTGAATGGATTTCATTGTGTTCCTCCGTGATAAAAAGTGATCGTTATATACCAATCTATATATCGATCATTCAAGCCCTAAGCAATCAATTAGTGATCTATGTGCGGTTTCTTGCTGATTAATGGCATTCATCCGCTGAAATATCTCGGCAATCTTATTGGTATCCTCAAGACGATGAAGGACAATAGGACCCAAGTCAGACTTGGGTGCTAGATAGACGATGGATTTACACGCATTACTTACGCTTTCCCTCGGGGATAAGCCCTTCGCCAATCCTAGGCGGATAAGCCTGCTTGAGCAGGTTGCCAACACTGGCTCGATCAGCCAAGGCGCCAAGCTTGCGGGGATCAGTTATAAAGCGGCGTGGGACGCGATCAATGAGATGAACACCGCCATGCCCGAACCTGTAGTGTGTAGCGAAAAGGGCGGCAAAGGCGGTGGCGGCGCTAAACTCACCGAATTTGGCGAACGGTTGCTTAAGGTGTATTCCATCACCTCTCAAGTACAAGAAATGGCCTTGGCCGCCTTGCTCGATGAGTCCGTCGATATGCACAGTTTATTGGATGTGATGGCGCATTTCTCTCTCAACACCAGCGCCCGCAATCAGTTAACGGGGCGTATCAATAGCATTGATTCATTTGGATTAAATGACAAAATCAGCGTGACCTTAGCGGGCGGACAACAGATTCAGATTTCAGTGACCCATTCGAGCCGCGAACGCTTGCAGTTAGCCCTGGATAAATCTGTGTTGTTACTGTTTAAAGCCCCCGCTGTACTGGCGACGACTCATGCCTGTGAAGTGGATGGGCAAAATTGCCTAAGCGGTCGTTTGCTGAGCGTGACTGAACTTGGCGATAAGGCCGAATTAGCCATAGATATTGATGGCAAAGACATCATCTATTCAGTGATGCCACTCACCCAAATGCAGAGTTTGGCTGTCGGCGAATCATGTTTCGCCTGTTTTGATGCCACGCAGGTGATCCTCGCCAGCATGAATTAGTCGAATTGAGTGATTAATTGGGTTAATCATTGGGTTATTCACTGGGGATGGCCAGTAACTTGGCGTTATTGTTTTCGCAATGGGTTGGTGGGGAATCTAATGGTTTCTTTTATTTACGAACTTGATTTGTATTTTTCATTCTTTTAGAGAAGATCAACGTCGTGGGGCTTCACCTTACGACGTTGATTTTTCTTGAAAAAGAATCAAATGAAGTCTGTATCTAGATTCGTTTGAATGGCTGAACTACCACAAGTGGCACAGTCATAGAATGTAGACACCAACAATTTACCACCTAACGATTTGGTATCGTACTAAATCGGCATGGCAGTCTAAGCACCACTCAATCGTGCTTTCCTTGTCAATTTCTACACAGATATTTGCAAATCTTTACCTGTTAACGACACTTCCTTCGTCTACTGTCTTTGGCTAACTCTATATACTGTTGGAACAATTTCAGTTCCTTAGCAAGATGAATGCTTGCTGTCTTTAGCATTGATGGACACGACAATACCGATGAAAAAATCCTCAAAGCGTAAATTGCTGCTCGCGTTAAGCGGCTTAATACTCCTGAGTGGCGGTGCTTATTTTATGTGGCATAAGCCTGAAATGGCACCTACCTATGTAACTGAAGCGGTGCGCCGTGGCGATATCGAAAACTCAGTACTTGCCAATGGCATGTTGCAGGCATCCAAACTGGTGAGTGTAGGTGCGCAGGTATCGGGGCAAATCTTAAGTTTGCCGCTGGCACTGGGTGATGAAGTAAAGAAAGGCGATTTGATTGCTCAGATTGATAGCCTAGCGCAGCAGAATAATTTGAAGGATGCCCTCGCATCACTCAAGAGTATCAATGCTCAGTTCCGTGCTAAACAGGCGCAGATCCGCCAAGCCAAGTTGGAATTTAGCCGCCAGCAGCAAATGCTTGCCGATAAGGCCAGTTCCCGCGCCGATTATGAAGTGGCCGATGCTAATCTAACGGTTTATCAAGCCGAGCTTGAGCAATTAGAAGCGCAAAAACAACAGGCTGAGATTAACGTCGACAGTGCCAGAATCGATTTAGGTTATACCAAAATTACCGCGCCGATGGATGGCACTGTGGTGTATTCCGCGGTGGAAGTGGGGCAAACCGTTAACGCCAATCAAACGACACCGACCATAGTTGAAATGGCGCAGCTGGATACCATGACAGTTAAAGCGCAGATTTCTGAAGCGGATGTTGTCAATGTCCATCCGGGTCAAGCCGTGTATTTCACGGTTCTTGGAAAACCGAATCATCCCTACCGTGGCGTTTTGAGGGCGATTGAGCCTGGGCCGATTTCGATGGATGGCGACGATAGCAATATGAGCTCTAGCGACTCAGACGCCATTTATTACCATGGTCTGTTTGATGTAGAAAACCCTGACCGCACCTTGCGTATCGGCATGACGGCGCAGGTGTCTATAGTGTTAGCTAAGGCCGATGATGCGCTATTAGTGCCTGCGCAGATATTGCGTATAAAGCCGAGGGAGAAATCCGCGGTGCCAGAGGCTAAGTCTGTCGAGCGTAAAGCCCGCAGCGGCCCGCAATATCAAGTGCCTGTGTTAGTTGATAACCAAGTGCAATATGTGGATGTCACTGTGGGGATTAACAACAAAATCAATGCTGAAATCACCGCGGGTTTGAAGGAAGGCGATCAGGTTGTGCTTGGCATGCCGTCTTCCGATGATGGCAGCAGTAAATTACGTCGCCCACCTAGCGTGAGGTTTTAACAGTGACAACGGCATTACTTGAAATTTCAGGTTGTTATCGCACTTTTCAGGCGGGTGAGCAGCAACTCACTGTGCTGAAAGATGTGAACTTGTCGATTGGCCGTGGCGAGATGGTGGCGATAGTAGGTGCTTCTGGCTCGGGTAAATCGACCCTAATGAACATTCTTGGTTGTTTAGATAAGCCGTCAAAGGGCGCGTATTTTATTAACGGCCAAGATACCTCGACTATGGACGTTGATGAGTTAGCGCAACTGCGCCGCGAGCACTTTGGTTTTATCTTTCAGCGTTATCATTTACTGGGTGATTTGACCGCTATAGGCAACGTCGAAGTACCTGCTGTGTATGCGGGTAAAGAACGCACGGTTCGTAAAGACAGGGCCGAGCATTTGTTAACGCGTTTAGGCCTTGGCGACAGGCTTGACCATAAACCCAATCAGCTCAGTGGCGGACAACAGCAGCGGGTCAGTGTGGCACGCGCTTTGATGAATGGCGGCGATGTGATCCTTGCCGATGAGCCGACGGGTGCGCTGGATAGTCACAGCGGCGAAGAAATGATGCAGTTGTTGCAGGAGCTGCACAGCGATGGTCATACCATCATTATCGTGACCCACGATATGCACGTGGCCCAATATGCCGACCGCATTATCGAAATCAAAGACGGCGTGATCATCAGCGATGAGCGCAGTCAGGATAAACAAACGGCTAAGCCACAAAGCTCGACGTCACAAACTTCGACGTCGCAAAGCTCAACGTTACAAAATATGGCGCCACAAAAGCCTAGCGGTGCAGTGGCAGCAAAAGATGGCTCGCGTGCGCGGGTGGCTTCGTGGGACAGATATGTCGAAGCACTTAAAATGACGCTGGTGGCGATGTCGACCCACAGGTTACGTACCTTCTTGACTATGCTCGGCATTATCATAGGTATCGCCTCAGTGGTTTCTGTGGTGGCCTTAGGTGAAGGCTCGCAGCAGGCCATCCTCAAAAGTATCAGTTCGATGGGGACTAACACGATTGATATTCGCCCCGGTTCTGGTTTTGGCGATAGACGCTCGGCGCGGGTGCGCACCTTAACCGCTACGGACGCCAATGCCCTTAAAAATCTGCCCTATGTTGATAGCGTGACGCCAAGCATTGGCTCTACTGCAACGGTTCGTTTTGGTAATAAAGCGGTATCGGCATCGGTGAATGGTGTGGGACCTGAGTTTTTCCGTGTAAGAGGGTACGAGTTAGCGCAGGGCCAATTTTGGGATGATGCCAGTGTCGCATCGCTCGCCCAAGATGCGGTGATTGATGACAACACCCGTAAGGAGCTTTTCCCTAACAGTGCAGCCGACAATAACTCGGCGATAGGGCAAGTAATTTTCCTTGGAGATTTACCCGTACGTATCATAGGTGTGACTCAACCCAAAGAAAGTGCTTTTGGTAACAGCGATGCGCTTAATGTGTGGGTGCCTTACACCACAGTTTCTGGCCGTATGGTGGGTAAAAACTATTTGGATGGTATTACCGTTCGACTCGATGAAACTGTGCCGAGTAACGCGGCGGAGCAGGGCATTATCGCGCTGCTTAAAATGCGCCACGGCACGCAAGATTTCTTCACCATCAATACCGATACCATTAGGCAGAACATCGAAAAAACCACAGCAACCATGACCTTACTGATCTCGGCTATCGCGGTGATTTCCCTTGTCGTTGGCGGAATTGGGGTGATGAATATTATGTTGGTTTCAGTGACTGAGCGAACCCGTGAAATCGGTGTTCGTATGGCGGTGGGTGCGCGCCAGAGTGATATTTTGCGCCAGTTCCTTATCGAAGCCATTTTAGTGTGTTTGTGTGGTGGCACCTTAGGCATCGCCTTGTCCTACTTAATTGGCGTGGTGTTTGCTCAAACGGGGGGAAGTTTCCAAATGATTTATTCCACCACCTCCATCGTTGCTGCCTTTGCCTGCTCAACCTTAATTGGTGTGCTATTTGGTTTCTTACCCGCCCGCAATGCGGCGCAGTTAGATCCCGTTGACGCACTAGCTAGAGAGTAATAACACCATGAATAATAAACTATTTAATCGACCATTTTCGCCTCGTAGCTGTGCTATTGCTGTTTGCACGGCTTTGGGACCAGCTCTGTGCATAGCCCTGTTGAGTGGTTGTGGCAGTGTTATGCGTTCAGACTTTGAACCACCCGCACTGGCTATTCCCGAACAGTGGCAAAACACCACAGTGAATGAGCAAGTAAAAGTCGACCCTTGGTGGCAGCAGTTTCATCAGCCTGAGCTCGATAAGCTGGTCAGTCAAGTGTTGAGCACTAACAATGACTTAACCCTAGCGACCTTAACGCTGCGTAAAGCACGCTTGCAGGCAGGGCTAACGCGGGATGATCTATACCCACAGTTATCGGCAAACCTTGACGCTTCCCGTAATCAGCCACTTGAGGGTGGCGATGCGACTAAGAGTTATCAAGCAAAATTGTCTGTCAGTTATGAGGTGGACTTGTGGGGCAAAGTGTCGGCCAATATCGACCAAGCTCAATGGGCTGCGCTGGCGAGCGCCGAAGATAGAGAAAGTACCACCCAAAGTCTAGTGGCGACCACTGCATCCTTGTATTGGCAGATAGGTTATTTAAATCAACGGATTGATTTAAGCCAAAAGAGTATCGAGTACAGTCAGCAAACGCTGGCATTAACCCAAAGGCAGTATGATTCTGGGGCCGTGACGCAAGTGAATGTGCTCGAAGCTCAGCGCAGTATGGCGGGACAAGAGGCGGCCCATAGCCAGCTTATTCAGCAATTAACTGTGGCTAAAAATGCCCTCGCGATATTACTCAATCAGACTCCTGCAGCTGTTCCTGCGCAGAGTTTAGCCTCAGGCGAAACTTGGGTTGAGATTAAGCAACTCCCCGACGTAGCAGTACCTGATGTTAGCGTGGGTGTACCCGCAGATTTATTAGTGAGACGGCCAGATGTGAAGGCCTCCTTGTATCAACTGCGCTTCGCCTTGGCGAGTAAAGATGCGACCTATGCGAGTTATTTCCCAAGCCTGAGTTTAACCGGCGGTGTTGGGGAGTCGACCTCTGAGTTAAAAGAGTTGTTACGTAATCCCGTTGGCAGTTTAGGCGCAGGGCTAGTCTTGCCCTTTTTGCAGTGGAATCAAATACAAATCAATAACGACATTGCCGATATCGATTATCAAACCGCAGTGGTGAATTATCGCAAGACGCTTTATTCCGCCTTTGAAGATGTCGATAACGCGATTTCGGCGAAGCAGCAATATCGCTATCAAGGGGAGAAGTTGGCGCAGCAATTTAGTGCAGCGGCGGCCGTTGAAGCCATTTATGAGAGTCAGTATCGCAATGGCGCTATCGGTATTCAGAATTGGATTGATGCCCAAGAGAATCGTCGCAGCGCCGAGGCGGCTTTACTCGAGAATCGCTATAACCAACTCACCGCCCAAGCAACGCTTTATCAAGCCCTTGGCGGCAGCGATATCGCTCCGCCTTTGGCAAAGGAATAGCGCATTTTTGTAGAAGCATCACAGCGCGACAGAAAAATAAAAAACCGCTATTAATAGCGGTTTTTTATTGGGCAAGTGCAAGTGTAAGCACTCGTGCTAGTGCCTTTGCGCTGCGTTTAGCCGTTAAGCCACATTAGCTGCGTAATATTTGCAGCGGCAGACTGAGCATATCATCGCCGGTTCCGGCTAAGTGCCAGATGATGCCGACTAAGGCGCCAACCGTGAGTAAATACCAAATAACCGAGAAGATTTGCCCGTATCTGTCTAATGGCAGCAGATGGCTTTGATGACGAGTTCGCCATTCGAAAATGATTTCTAAGCTGCCAATCAACAGTAAGAAGCCCAATAGCGCTAAGCCTAAGGTGTAGCTGATATACACACCAAAAGCGGCACCAGCGGCGCAGGCGACCAAGCCCATAATGCTGTTCATCGAAAAGCTGATGCTCTTTAAAATATGGCCGCCATCGAGTGGCAGAATAGGCAATAAATTAAATAGGTTAAGCAGCGCATTAAAGGCGGCAAGGCCAGCAAAAAACACATTGCCCGTTGCGTGGTAAGCAATCAAGGAAGCGATGGACATCAAGAGCCCAAAGGTCGGTCCCATGATAGAAATCACCACATCTTGCCAACGCGTATTAATTTTCTCATCGGAGAGCGCGAGTCCGCCCATAAAGGGAATAAGGTAAATCCCTTTGGTCTTCATCCCAAAATATTTCATTGCGCGAATATGGCCATATTCGTGAAATACCAAACAGGCGATAAGTGCGAGGGCGAATTGGAAGGAGAATAGCCAAGAGTAAGCGGCAACACTGGCGCCCGCTAACACTACCTTTATGACTTTAGCGCTTTTTAACAGCTTAAAGCCGAGGGAGGCGAGTCCTATCATGCTGATTTTTTGCTGTTTAACGATGGGCGTTTCTGGTGTTTGGCGTTCGATATCTTTCTCTGTCCGTCGCCCTTGGTCGATAATCTTGTCATCCATCAGCAAGCAGTAATCGAGGCGGAAAGGCTGCCAAACGAGATCGGTTTCGAGGCGAACTTGGATTTTAGCTTCTGTTATGGCGATGGCTTGCTCACCACTTTCTGTCACCAATGGGCTGCTGTGGTGGGTGAGCTCAAAGACATGGACTTTAAGGCCGCCATTATCGACGGAAGCTTCTTTTTGTGAGACTAAGGTATTGTCCCAGTAGAGTTGTTGCCAGCCCGCGAGCGAGCCTTCTAAGCGCAGTTGTTTGCCTAAGCAGTCAATCTTAAGTAGTTCCAATTTCGGTTCCATCTGTTTGTATATTTAGTGCCAACTTAAACGTCATCCCTTGAGTCGACGCAGAAAACGGTTATTTTGGAGTGCATCTTAAGCGCTTTACCGTCTGGCTTAGCGCTGTTACACCGTGGCAAATTATGCCTGTGAATTGATTATGAGGATATTAGCTTTTAAGGTCATGTTGTTTTTATTGATTAACTGAGTCATTGATAGCCATTTATTATGGCTTATCATGTGTTTGCTGTTTATTCATCGAGGGTACGAACAATTTCGATTCCTTGGGCAATTGTCGTGAAAGCCAGTTTAGCGACACAACATTGTCCTAGTGCTTGGGCATGATTTTGAACCCATTTGATAAATTCATTGAGTGGCAAATCCTGTTTTTGGCGCAGTAATCGAGGTAATTCGCCAACAGGATCTTCATGGATTTTTTGTGGACAGGCACTGATAAGGTATCGCTGCCCTTTGGAGTCTAATAATTGATCGGTTTCGATGAAGTGATGCTGATAGAGACAGGCCAGTTCGAGCCAATCTCTTTGATGTTCTAGGTAAAGTAATTCGTCATTTTGAGTCAGTTTTACAATCGCTGGCCATTCAATACTCGACATCTTAACGCTAGTCATTTCAGATCCTTAGGAAGTTTAAAATGGGCTCTGAGGTATTCTCTGAGATCAATCGGCGGCAGTAGACAAGGATTAGGATTTTGCAAGAAGGTGACTTGGCATACTGCTGCGTGCGTTTATCTGTGAGCAGTATGCCACGCTTGGAGAAGATAGATAGAGGCCAGAACGAGTTCAGAGGTTTGGCTGCCGAGCGAAAGCCGCCTCAGCACTGGCGTTAAGAACCCTAGTGAACCTTATGTGCTCGGTGCAGCTTTGGCCTTGGCGTTATAGTCAAAGTTAATCTCTTGATTAACATTGGCAATACAACAAGTGCCGTGTTCACGTGCCGTACGGTGATTTGCTGGACCTATATGCAGCTCAACGTTAAGGAATACGTGTTTAAGCACTTCGATGCGGTATTTTTCGTAGTAGCCTTCGACTTCTTGTTTAAAGGTATCGAATTCAAGCTCTTCACGGGTACGTTCGTCCATGATGCGATTCTTCTCATCAAGCATCATCTTGATTTGCTCAATCATAACCGCGTCAGCTTGCCATTCTGACTTGGGGGGCAGTTTATTGAGGCGAGCCTCGATATCTAAACTGGCGACGACCATAGCTTTAACGCTCTCATCGAGTAACTTGAGATCTTGCTTGAGTTCAGCCTGTCCCATTGCGCAGTAAACGTCAGTTTTAGTCCCTGCCGTTGCACCTATGACAACCGCCGTGATGCCTTTTTCAGCGTGTGCGACTCCACCAACCAGATCGCCACGACGACCGCTAGGATCGCTGACCGTTAAACTGCCGGCGGTTTTGGTATTACTGTGCAGCAACTGTTTAGTGACTAAGATATTTCCTTTGGCAACTAATTGAGAATATTGCACAAATTGGGCGCTGATCTGGCCTTGAGAATAGATATTGGTAGAGTATTCATTGGCTTTAATCTGGCGGCCAATGATGCCTTTACTCACAGTGACATCGCCTTCTGCTTCAAGGGTGGCGGAGTCCACAAACCCCATCACGGTAATATCGCCTGAGCTTTTAACTATCATGCCCTCGTGGACATCACCTGTGATTAAAATACTGCCCTTGAAGGTAACATGGCCTGTGCTGATGTCGACATCTTTAAGTTGCAGTACATCATCGACATTCATACCTGTACGGGTTTCGACGGGTTGCCCCGGCACTGTGGCGATCAGTTTATTGGGATCTTTGGGATGAAAGGCTGTGCCAGTACCCGCTTGAAGCACGGCATCCTTACCTGGTTTTTGTTTAAGGACTTCGCCCTTGATGTTGTAGCCCGGAGTGCCTTCGGTGGCTAAATGTTTAACCATCAAGAGATCATTGGCTTTAACAACGATCATTGCGCCTAAATTGCGCATATCGACACTGCCATCTTCGCGCTCTTGTGGCTGAAGCAAGCGCTCCCGCGCAAGGAATACTTTGCGTTCTAATACCGCATTGAGTCCATTAACAGGGGCTTTGCCTTGGGCTATTTCACTTTGGCAGATTTCCCCTGGCTTGAGTGTACTGAGTTGTTTTAGTAGAGCTTGAATTTTGAGTTTACTTAGCCCCATGCAGACGTTGTTTTTTTTGAGATGAGTGAGGATCTCTGGCAAATCTATCTGTTTACCACCCCATGCTGCGGTAAGTTTAAGACTGGCTTGCATTTTATCGGGACTAATCTCGATAGCTATGCTGCCATCTCGACGTTCGGCCAAAGTAGTATAGAGCTCAAATTTTCCATCGTCTTGATTACAAAGAGAGTTGATTTTAGCGACGGTTTTAGTAATGGCTGGCTCTAGCGGAAACAGGGCGGCGAATTCAGGTAAAGACAACAGGCGCATTATGTCTTCATGGGTGACTGGACCATGGACATTAGGGATCAGGCGCAATTCAGCTTTTGTCTTATCGCTGTTTAGCTCTATGAGTTCAGGGTCCAGCATAGGGGCATTCCTAGTAATTGCGTTTTATTCTTGTTAAGAAGCTGTTTTGAGTATAACAGTAGAAACTTAGGGTAAAGAAGCCTTTTTGGCTGCAAAATCAGCAAATGTTGTCATTTTGTTGTTAATGGTCTATGAGTGAATTTTAAAATAGTTTTTTATAAAAAATTGAGTCTTATAATCAGTGTTATCTCTGGTTTTATAACAAAAATTACTGAATAAACCACAACTTATATTGATTTTAGGTTTAACCATTATTTTGATGTTTTAAATCGAATCCCTATGTTAGGAACGGCTGTTGAGTGACTATAAGTGAGAGATTGTCAGAATCGCTGGCATGCGGCAGATCACAATATTGAATTTTGTAACACGATGAAAGTGAGGTTTTATCTGAAAACAAACAGGGATTGGGATAAGAGTGAGTGGCTGGGTTGCCAATAACGCGCTTCAGCGAAAGCATCTGCGCGTTATTAATCAAACATCTATTTGTGCTGGAAGTAATACAACTTGTACTTGTTGTTATCGGCAACCACTTTCAATTGGCCAAATTCGGCGGCGATAATATCGGAATAGGGCAGGTGGCGATTGGCGACTATTTGCCAAATACCATTATGTTGTAATTGCTTAGCACTATCGGTGACAAAGTTCTGCGCTATGCTGGTGGTGCTGGCGAGGCCATCATGAAACGGCGGATTAGAGATAATGCCGTTAAATTTTCCTGTGGTTTGCGCGAGCCCATCGGATGGATACACTTTTGCTGTCATGCCATTGGCCGCCAGGGTGAGTTCGCAAGAAGCTAACGCCATGGCATTAATATCAACGCATTCTAGGGATAGGCTCGGTTGTGCTTTTAGTAGGGCTGCGGTGATCACGCCTGCGCCGCAACCAAAATCGAGCACTCGACCCGAGAGTGTTGGTAGGTGTGACAATAATAATTCAGTGCCGAGATCTAACCGTTTTTCGCTAAATACCCCGACTAAATTACAGATACTGATCTCGCCTTGAGGCGTTGTGAGTTGATACTGACTGACCCAGTCGCTAAGTTTCATTGCCGGGGCGCTGCCCTCTAAATTGCTACCAAACAGCAGGCAGTGGCGGGCGTTATCGAGTTTCATACCCGTCGCAAAATACTCAGGCAAGAGTTTAACTAAAGACTTAATCCCGCCTTTGTTTTCCCCAACGACTAATAGCTGGCCGTTAGGCACAAGATGGCTGGCGGCGAGGTTAAACAGATAAGGTGCGAGGGGTTTAGCCTTGGGGAAATAAACGATAACCGTATCGTACTTTTCTGGTTTAATTGGGTCTTGATGTGGCAGTTCGTGGCCGAAGTAGCAACGCAGTTTTGAATTCGCATGCGGCGCTAAGTGTAAATAATGGTGATAATCCAAGGCGAGGGCATCGACCGAGGCCGCGACATCGAGCAGGGCTTTTGGCAGTAGATCGGCTTCATGATTGAGCACTAACACCTTATGTTGGCTTAGGCTGTCTTGATTACGAATAATGACTTGCGATGGATTAGTTAACACAGTTACAGGCACCTATAAACTTAAGTGTGGGCATTATACCCGTTATTCACGCCCGAGCCAGTTTGCATGGAATCACTGCGCTAAAACCTAATAAAATCCCTAATAAAAAGACCCAATAAAAAGGCAACTGCATTATGCGGTTGCCTTATGTGATTGTCTTTAATGAACGGAATCGATTAACGCTTAGCTTTTAGGTTTCTTCGGTTTTGGCAATAAGCTGAAAATCTTATTGGCGATATCGATATTGTCTTGATGGCCGTTAAACAGCTCAGATGCGGGACCTGCGGCAAACACTTGTACGTCTGTGCCTGTATGGCCGTCGGTTGTCCAACCCGTATCAGTTCGCTTATCAATAACATGGCGAATCGCAACCGCTATGGTTTCTAATCCCTGCATTCTGGCGACCGTTAATTTTGCGATTTCTTCTTCGTTGAGCTCAAAACCTAAACCGCGGGCGAGATCGGCCTGCCATTGTTCACCGCTGATGGCGGCTAAGGCTAATGTGTCGGTACTGGCTGAAACGTTGCGTAGGATTTCAGGGTTCCAGTTGTACTTTCCATCGACGCCAATCGATAGGCCACCGGTGTTATGGTCGGCGGTGATCACCATCAGGGTATCAGGATGTTCACGCACGAATTGCTCAACCACCTCAATGGCATTGGAGAATTCATCCATTTCACCCATGGCTGTAGCTATGTCGTTATTGTGACCCGCCCAGTCGATGAGACTTCCTTCGACTAACAGTACAAAACCTTGGTCATTCTGCGACAGTAAACTGAGCGCTTTTTGGGTTAAAGTGCTGAGTTTTTTCGCATCTTTTTCATCAATTGCCCAAGGTAATTGGACTTCGGCAAACAGTCCCAGCACTTTAGGTTGGGTGATGCTGGCGAGATCTTCAAAACGAGTAATATGTTGATAACCCTTGGCTTTAAATTGTGCTAATAGTTCAGGGGTAAAGTATTTTTGACCACCGCCTAAGAATACATCGGCGTTGGTTTCTAGATAGCTGAGTGCTAAAGCGTCGTAGTTTTTACGGCTCTCGTTGTGGGCTAAAAAGGCTGCAGGCGTGGCGTGGTTTATCTGGGATGTGACAGCCACACCTGTGCTGAGGCCAAGGGATTTGGCTTTTTCGAGTATGGTCGGTAGCGGTTGCTTTTGGGTATCGACCGAAATCGCCCCATTGTAAGATTTAACGCCAGTGGCGAGCGCTGTTGCTGCCGCGGCTGAGTCGGTAACATAACCACTGACACTGGCGGGATAAGTGCTCGCCATACCTACAAGTAAACGGTCGAATACGGTTTGTTCGACTTCCTCTGTGTCAGGATTATCTTTGTAGTAACGGTAAGCGCTAGTGTAAGACGGTCCCATACCATCACCTATCATGATGACAATGTTTTTGGGACGCGACGGTGCTTTCGTTGGACCTGTTTCTATGTTGGCCCAAGTCGGAGTCGATAGTAATAAACCTATGCCGAGTAACAAGAATGGCGCTTTGGTGAAACTCATATCACATCCCTAGAAAGTGGCTAGGCGCTTGTGATGTCAAAGCGCCTTAAATCAACAAACTCGTTGGTAAATTTTTATGCTTTGGTGTTAATGCGTGCTTCAATAGCATCCATTAACATGCCGGTGATGTCGACATTAAATGCTGCTTGGATCTCACGGATACAAGTTGGACTGGTTACGTTGATCTCAGTCAGCTTGTCACCAATGACATCGAGGCCGACAAAAATCAGTCCACGCTTTTTAAGTTCTGGACCAATGGCGCGGGCAATTGCCCAATCGCTGTCGGATAAAGGTTGAGCCACACCGCTTCCGCCTGCCGCTAAGTTACCACGGGTTTCGCCTTTCATTGGGATACGCGCCAAGGCGTAGGGCACAGGCTCACCATCGACCACTAAAATGCGTTTATCGCCTTTGGTTATCTCAGGGATAAAGGCTTGCGCCATGGCATATTGTTGGCCATAGCTGGTCAAGGTTTCTATGATGACCCCAAGGTTTGGGTCGTCCTGCTTCACGCGGAAAATCGAGGTGCCGCCCATACCATCAAGTGGCTTAAGAATAATATCGCCCTTCGCTTGGTGGAAAGCGCGGATACGTTTGGCATCACGGGTTACGATCGTTTCTGGCGTGAATTCGCTAAACCATGCGGTAAACAGTTTCTCGTTAGCATCACGTAAGCTTTGCGGCTTGTTAACGATCAACACGCCTTGTTCTTCGGCGCGTTCAAGCATGTAAGTTGCGTAGATAAACTCAGTATCGAATGGCGGGTCCTTACGCATTAAGATCACGTCGAGTTCGCTCATCGGCGTGTCTGTAGCTTCGCCGAGTTCAAACCATTTGCTCGCATCATTGAAAACAGTTAACGGACGCATATTGGCCATAGCCACACCGTTGACCATGGCAAGATCGGCCATTTCCATATAAAACAGCTGATAACCTCTTTCCTGCGCGGCCATTAACATGGCAAAACTGGAGTCTTTCTTAATGTTGATCTCACTGATGGGGTCCATCACTATGCCGAGTTTTATCATTAATCTGTTCCTTATTTGTCGCCGTTTGCAGGCAAAAAAGCATTTATTGGATAATGGGGTGCCATACCACCGCTGTGTGCGGTTGTGGACGGTCTAGCCTAAATCACCAAATCTGAGTTGCAGTGCCGTAATGGCGGTGAGCGAGGCGGTTTCGGTGCGTAGCACTCTGGGGCCAAGCAACACATCGGTAAACTGATAGGTTTCTGTCATGGCGATTTCTTCCGCCGACAAACCGCCTTCTGGGCCAATTAATAGTCGCACGCGGGTATGCGCCAAATCTAAGCCATTGATGCCGTGTGCGGCACGTGGATGCAAATTGAGTTTCAGCGCTGAGGTCGGCTCACTGCACCAATCGTGTAAGCCCATCGCTGGGCGAACCACGGGCACTTGGCTGCGTCCCGATTGCTCACAGGCGCTCACGACGATCTTTTGCCATTGCTGAATTTTTTTCTCTAGGCGTTCGCCGTTGAGTTTCACGCCGCAGCGATCGGAAAACAGCGGCGTAATCGTATTCACGCCAAGCTCGACCGATTTTTGAATGGTGAACTCCATTCTATCGCCACGGGAAATCACTTGGCCTAAGTGTAAGTTGAGTGGCGACTCAGATAAATTGGCCTCACAGGAGAGCAGCTTTACTGTGACATGCTTCTTACCTGCATCGACAATTTCAGCAAGATAATCATTGCCATCGCCATTAAATAGACTGATATGTTCGCCGTTGCCCATGCGTAGCACCTTGCCGATATGGGCCGCGCCATCTTCGTCTAAGTTCAACTGTTGATTGATGGCTAATGGCTGAGGTTGATAAATTCTTGGGACTCTCATTGTCGACCTTATTCGGCTAATTGTTGACGCTGTGGTGGCGCATTACAGGCATTCTGCACAAAGGGGTTATGGTTACCTTGGGTTTGCGCTATGGCGTTATCACGTTTGCACTCAATAGTATCAACTGGATAGGTTTTATCCCATGCCTTAAATAATTTTAATTGGCTTGAGGCGATTTTAAGACCATAGGTCTGCTGCATATAGAGGTAGGTTCTGGCTATCTTACCGCGGGTATTCGCGGGAGGTTGTGCTTGACGATTCTTAAAGTCGACTACCATAGCACATTGGCCATATTGGTCGGCCTTACCGTTCCATTGGCTAAATCGGAAGTTGCTGCGATCGCCATTGACCTCACCAATTGCGGGTACCAAATTATGCATGTCCGATTCCATCTTATTAAATTCATTACTGTTATCGGCACAGTTTTTACGGCCGCCCTTTTGCCAGCATTGGAGTTGATGGCCAAATTCCCAGGCGGGGACTATGTGTTCCCACTCGATACGGTTGGCGCGGGTTTCCTGTTTACGGACTTGATAACCACAGCTGGCGAGATCGGGTTTCCACGATTTGCCTTTGATCTGAATTTCACAGCCACAGTAAAAGCTGACTGCGGGCAGAGTACCTTGGCGACTGCCTGCGTAGAGCGCCTGTGACTTGGTTTTCGCTTGGCTGAAACTGCTGGGATGTGACACTGAGGCACTTGCGGGCACAGATAAGGTCGCCGCCCAAGTGATTAGGCACAACAAAAGTCGCCGTGAATTAACGGTTAAAGAAGCTATGTTCAAAATTTATCCCAAAATAACAAACACTACGCGAGCCTTTGGCTCGTCTTTTATGGCGTGATGGTAAGGGAAATATCGCTGTTTATGCAAATTGAGTCGCACTTAGGTGGGAGTTTTGTTTGCTGAAAGTCGCTAGATCGCAGTTAAATGGGTCTTACAGCGTTTACAAATATAACGACTTTCACCACGCAACACCTTGTTATGGCGGCGAATACTCAGTCGAATCGGTCCACAGGCGCAGCGATACTCAACATCGCGACTCGTAACTGAAGTGGTATTAAAGCTATGTGTGGTACTCGGATTGACCTTAAATACCGTTAACATCAAAGATTGCCATTCTTTACCGTGGGGCTTGGTTTTGCCAAAAAGCTGAAAACACAGCAAATGACAAATTTCGTGGGGGACAACCTCAGTCAGAAATGCCTCGCTGTTTTCGCGTAGCAATACAGGATTGAATCGCAAGCGATTCTGTTGCAGATGAGCCGTACCCGCACTCTTACCCCTTAGACTAAATTGAGTGACTGGGCGTGAAAAAGTGCGCTTAAGCGATATCTCGGCCTCTTGATAACAGGCTTCAATTCGCTCTAGTACTTGAATTTGTAGTGACGAGAGTGGGCGTGATGAACCGGTGAAAATATGTGCTTGAGCCGGATCTTGTAATGGTGGACTCGTTATCCCCTGCGACTTATCTTGGCTTTGGCCTAAGGCTGCGTACGTCGATTTTGTCAGCGGGGCAAGTGCTTCACTGCTGCGACGGCGTAAGGCATTGAGTAAGTCAGCGGGTTTCAGCATAGGGTTAGCGTTGGATCTCGTCGGTTAAAGATAAAATTGAGTGCTTAAAACTTATCGGTGATTAAGCCTGCCTAAGCGTTCGCATCATAGCGAACGCTATCTGACAATGCCAGTTTCAGCCTGTTTCAGGAAATGTGACTTGGCTATAAACTCGCCGCCGCTTGCATCACCATAGTGCGTACTTGCTCGACTATCGCTTGCTCTGTTTCGGCATCATAGCCTTTCACTCTTGGGGTGTGAATGTGGCCGACCTTGGCATGGCTATTAAACTTTTGCTGCAAGACTATGGCGCGATAGGAGATTTCATTAGAGAGATAACCGCCGCCAGAACCTTCGACTGAGGTTTCGTTTTGCAGTTCGTTTAATGACGTCGCGCTAAATTCACCGCGGGCAAGGGTAGTGACAGTATGGTTATCATTGACTTTCCATTGACCATCTTTGACTTGCATAGCCGAAACAGGCAGTGAAAATTCCACAAATTCGGGGCCGATAAAATCTTTACCATTAAGCTTTGGGGCAACCGGTGCGGTTTTAGTGCCGCCAGTGAGTACGTTTTGGTTATCGGGCGCCGCTGCACTGCGATTTCGCCCTGGGAAACGTTCAATATCAAAATCAGTTCGGCCCATGCTAACGGTGAACACAAATTGGGTTTTGGGATCGCGATAAATCGGGCTCAATAGCGACTCGATAAGCCCTTGGTCAAAATCTTCAAAACGCACTGGCACCATAGCGGTTTCTATTTGCGCCGTTTTCCCATTAATTTCAAAGCGAAAACCATCCAAGGCGAGGGCGACTAGACCTGAAGGATTACTCTGGGTGATATCTTTGTCGAGGAAGAAAGGATCGAAACCCGTGAGGAATATTTTGATTTGGACATCATCACCATATTGAATATCGCTAAAACCCCGTGAGGCCTTTTCAACTGCACTCATTAATATATCTTGTTGCCAATCGGCCATTTTAAAGTTGGCGCTGGTGGTTTTTAGACTATTAAGCATGGCAAGGCGAGCCCAGTATAAAGGTCGGTCGTCAAAATGCCCTGACTGCACATCGCGGACAGCTTGTTGCCATAATCTGTGTCCTTGGCGCGCCGCTAATTGGGTGGCGTCAACTTCGTTTTTCTTTGAGCTCAGCTGAGCCAGACCATCGTCAAGTGCTTGATAGCGAGTTACTACGTCGCCTATGGTTTTTTCGGCTGCTGGTAGGCGGGAAACTTCAACGTCACCAAATAACTGCACGGCACTGGCTGTAGTCATTAAGCTGGTGGTGAGGATGAGTGTTAACACTGGCTTCAACATGTTTGGCTTCCCTGTAGTGATTAGATGTTATTCATTGGAAATAATGATTATTTTTTTCGTGCGGATAGTCTCTTATGCCAAAAAGTATGCACTACAAGCTGAGGGTAATAAAGTTAAGCTCAGTGATCTTTGTCATCTTATGCCAATATCTTCTATCACAAATCATGTGGCGCTGGCATTAACCCATCTGCAACAGTGCAATAGGGTCTAGTTTGCCTCTTTTTTGCCACAATTGGTCAGCAGTTTGCTAGGGCTTGCCAAAACCCTAAGTGATAGCCTTAATCACTTTTTTAGTTCATTGGATTGTTTATTTTTCTACAAGGAGACTTTATGCGTTTGTTCACCATATCGGCTGTGCTGGTGATGTCGTCTATTTTAGTGTCGTCAAGCTTAGTGGCGCCGACTTTTGCATCTACTACAGCTAAGGAGTGGCAAGAAACCCGCAGTTGGGATGCTAGTTTTACTCAGCACCAAACTAAAGGCGTAGTGGTGTTATGGAATGAAAACAAGCAACAGGGATTCACTAATAATCTTAAACGTGCCAATCAAGGTTTTTTACCTGCATCGACGTTTAAGATTCCTAACAGTTTGATCGCGCTAGAGCTTGGCGTGGTGAAGGATGAGCATCAAGTCTTTAAGTGGGATGGTAAAAGTCGAGATATCGCAACTTGGAATCGTGATCATAACCTTATTACTGCAATGAAGTATTCGGTTGTGCCTGTCTACCAAGAGTTTGCTCGCCAAATTGGTGAGGCGCGTATGTCGAAGATGATCGCCTCGTTTGATTATGGTAATGAGGATATTTCGGGAAATTTGGATAGCTTTTGGTTAGATGGTGGCATACGAATTTCGGCTACGGAGCAAATCGATTTCCTACGTAAGCTTTATCACAACAAGATACACGCTTCTGAGCGCAGTTTACGTATTGTTAAGCAAGCCATGCTGACTGAAGCGAATTCTGACTATATTATCCGTGCGAAAACCGGTTTTGCAGTCAGATCAGAACCAAGTATTGGCTGGTGGGTAGGTTGGGTTGAACTCGATGATAATGTATGGTTTTTTGCGATGAATATGGATATTCCCGACGCGGCAGGTTTAGCATTGCGTCAAGCCATTACTAAGGAAATCTTAAAACGGGAACACGTTATTCCTTAGCCCATGCTAGGTCGTGTAAGCATAGCGTATCTAAACCTTGCGAGAATTGCGTATGAAACTGCCTACTTGGCTGACATCAATCGTGATACTGAAAGCCTAGACTCAGATCTAGGCTTTTTTATTGGGCTTTCTTGAAACAGGTTTCCTTGATGCGACGGGAAACATTAACCCATTAGGGATTGCAGGCTTTCTTGGCTGCTGAAGCGTTTTACAAAGAAGTCTAAGAAGACACTGATGTTGGTGGCCAGTTGGCGTCGGCTCGAATAAACCCCATAAACCTTAAAAGGTTCAATCGGCCACTCCTGTAAAATCGGTACTAGCTGTCCATTAGCAAGTTCAGTCTTACAGGCTGAATTGGATAACATGGCGATGCCAAAATCATCTATGGCTAATTGCTTCACCATTATCGGGCTGTTGACCCTCACTTTACGTTGAAAGTTCGCCATGGTTTTACGCGAACCTTTACCCAATGGCCAAATTGGTGCTGAGCGAGAAGTCCCCAATAAAATCCCACTGTGCAGGCTGAGTTCCTTTGGGGTCGCGGGTGTGCCTTTGAGTTTTAAGTATGCAGGGCTTGCCACCAAAATTGGCTGGCGTTCAAACAGTAATCTTGCGACTAAGTCCGACGATTGAAGTGGACCATATTTGATGGCTATGTCATATCCTTCACCGACTAAACCAATATCGTTGTCGGTAAACTGGACATCCAATTCAACATTGGGATATAAACGCATAAATCCGCTACAGAGGTTAGCGATAAGTTCTTGGCTAAATGACACTGGGATTGCAATACGTAATGATCCTGACACATCATCGTGAGTATTCTCGATAACTGCCTTGGCCGCTTCTACCTCATTGCGAATCGAATCACAGTGTTGATAAAAGAGTGCCCCGATTTGGGTCAAACTCAAATTACGGGTGTCGCGCTGTAGTAATCGCACGCCAAGTTGTTCTTCTAGCTGCGCGATTTTGCGACTTATGGTGGATTTTGGGTGGCCGGTTTCACGTGCAGCTTGGGAGAATCCCTTCGCTCTAACTACGGCTGCAAATAGCATCATACCGTTTAAATCTGGCATGTTATTCCCACTGTCTCATATTTGGAACAAAGCGTCCTATGCAGTTTAATGGCATTTGACGGGATAACAAAGTTATATTTATTGGCTAAAAATTTTCAGAGGCTAAGCAGAGGATCTTTTGATGACCAGCAATAATCAGCCCAAACACATGACTCAAGCCCAAACGCCCGATCCGCTTTTTTTACAGGCCGAGCATTTGGCAAAAGATTTTTCTCTGTTTCCTAAGCACAGTAAACAGAGTTTATCGGAAGAAATTAAAGGTCTTTTAAATGAGGATGCTATTCAAGCAAACTTAAAAGACTTGGCATCTTTAGATGTCGACGGTTACGTTGCTAAAGTGATCCAGCCGACCCAAGATAAAGGTCGTCCTGGTGCAAAACGTATTATTGCCGATCTTAAAGGTCGTTTGATTACGGAAACTCACTTGGGCTCTTTTTACAGTGCTGAGGTCGAGCTGAACTTTGGTTCACGCACTCGTCGTATTGGCTTTATTGCCCAAGAACGCACTACAGCTAACGGTGCTTGGATGCCTGAGCATCATTACGCCGCTTGTAAAGCAATTCGTCATTTCGCCGAATTGTCTATGCCTATTATCTATTTAATTGATACCCCAGGGGCGGATGCTGGCGAAATCGCTAACAGCCAAAACCAAGCGCATTCAATTTCTAAAGCCATCGCAGAAAGTGCCAACGTTGACGTACCGACAGTCGGTATCGTAATTGGTGCTGGTTATTCTGGTGGCGCAATTCCATTAGCGGCGGCGAACATTCTGTTGTCGTTGCGTGACGGTATTTTCAACACGATCCAGCCACAAGGTCTGCAAAGTATTGCCCGTAAGTACAACTTATCTTGGCAAGAATGTGCGAAATCTGTCGGTGTATCACCAGAAGAGCTTTATACCTCAGGTTGTATCGACGGTATCATCGACTTTTCACCGGGCGATCGCGACGAGCGTCAGCACAATCTGCGCCGCGCTATTATTAGCAGCGTAGAAGCGGTTGAGCGTGCAGCGATGAATTTTGTGCGTGAATCTAAAGATTTACGTGAGCATTATGATCGCAGTTTAACTCGTTTCCTTAATCCATCTAAAAACTTGATGGCTTTGGAACTGAATGCAGAATTGGCTGTGGCAACTAGCCCGACCAGTCACCATAACTTGTTCGGTAGCGCCTATCGCTATTTGCGTTATTTAACGCTACGTAGCCGTATCCATTCTATTTCTCAAGAGCAATATGGTCGTCTGTCACGTGCTAGCGTGCCAGAAGGTGATCTGTTGGCACGTATTCAACAGGAACAAGACCGTGTGTTCCAAGCTTGGTTGTCTAACCCTGACAAGCTAGTTTATGACGAAGATTTGAATAAATTGTGGACTAACTTTGTCGCTAAACGTGACGAAGTTTCTACCGAGCGTAACATGCTGACACGTTTGATTTTGGGTGAGCCAAAAGAGAACTATAAAAAAGCACGTAAGGCGTTGTTATTCAACATCAGCTGGTCTTTGTATCATCGCTGGAAGAGCAATGCGGCTAACAACTTTAAAGGGCTGATTCAGCACTTAGAAAGTTTGCCAAAGTCTGTGACTCAAGCTAAATGGCCTGAGCTGAATCAGCTGACTGTGCTTGATGTGGTGGTAAATGAAGAACTGCGTGAAGACTTTATTTGGCAATGCCATAACATTCTGATCTTCAATGCCTTGTATGACAACGTTGTGGGCAGCTTAGCGTCAATCGCTAAAGAAGCCATGATGTCGAAGAGTTTGTCACGTAACTCAGTGAACAACCTGTTGCACAAGTCAATTGACCATGCATTGTCGACGCAAGATACCTCGAACGACAAAGCTAAGTTCTATAAGTGGCTCAAGTATTTTATGGGTCAATCGAACCGCGCCGATTTGTTGGTGCGAGTAGAGCAGTGGAAGAGTGTGGGTTTCCCACAACTTAACGACAGTCTATTCGTGGTACTGACTTACTTTTTCGAGCGTTTACTGCCTGAGTATTTCGATAGTGAAAGCGATACCAGCAAGTACACTGGCGCGATCAACCCTGTGCGTATCGGTCGTCGTAAGGACTTCTGGAACCGCTTGACCATGGGTTATCAGGATCTATTGATCCAAAAAGTGCTGCGTGACGAAAAACGTAAAGGCAACATGACTTGGGAAAATGTGGTGAAGCAGTTCTTTACCCATTTCGAAGAGATCAACGGCGACAAGATGTCGGCTAACTTGCTCAACTTCCCTGGCTTCCGTTTATCGATTGAAGACGCATTAGATAAAGGCATTCGCCCATGTGGTTTGATCACAGGTATTGCTGACTTTAAAGAAAAAGGTCAAAAAGTGCGTGTGGGTGTGGCTGTGTCTAACACCGCATTCCAAGCGGGTGCATTCGATATGGCCAGTGCTGAGAAATTCTCTGCACTATTAATCGAGTGTGCTAAGCGTAAATTACCCGTTGTGTGCTTTATCAGTTCAGGCGGTATGCAGACTAAAGAAGGCGCCGCGGCGCTATTCTCTATGGCTGTCGTGAACGACCGTATCACGCGCTTTATTCGTGATAACGAATTGCCAGTACTGATGTTTGGTTTTGGTGACTGTACAGGTGGTGCGCAGGCGAGTTTTGTGACTCACCCATTGGTGCAAACTTACTATCTGTCTGGTACTAACATGCCATTCGCAGGTCAAATGGTGGTGCCAGCTTACTTACCATCAACGGCAACGCTGTCTAACTACTTGTCAAAAGTACCTGGCGCAATGGCGGGCTTAGTCCATAACCCATTCAGCGACAATTTAGACTCTCAGTTAGCGGGTATCGATCCTCTGATGCCAATGCCTTCGGCAAAAATTAACGACGTGATCATCAATGCACTGTCGACCTTAGTGGTTGAAGCTACTGTTGAAGAAGAAGTGATCGTGCAGAACGATCCACGTAAGTTAATGAAGCCAATTAACAAAGTATTGGTTCACGCTCGTGGTTGTACAGCTGTAAAACTTATTCGTAAGGCGCATGACAATAATATCAATGTGGTATTAGTGGCGTCGGATCCTGATATGACGTCAGTCCCCGCGGATATGCTTAAAGAAACTGACAAGTTAGTTTGTCTTGGTGGTAACACATCGGATGAAAGTTACTTGAACGCATACTCAGTGCTGAAAGTGGCCGAATATGAACAGGTTGATGCATTGCATCCTGGTATTGGTTTCCTCTCAGAAAGCCCGCAGTTTGCTGCATTGTGTGTGAATAACGGTGTTAACTTCGTCGGTCCTAGCGTGCATTCAATGACGACTATGGGTAACAAGTCGAACGCAATTAAGACATCGCAAGCGCAAAACGTACCTGTTGTTCCTGGTTCGCACGGTATTCTGACCAATGCTGAACAAGCCGTAAACGTGGCGAGCGAAATCGGCTATCCAGTACTGCTTAAAGCGGTACAAGGTGGTGGCGGTAAAGGTATTCAGGTTGTAAAACGTCCTGAAGACATGATTGGTTTATTCCAAAAAACCGCAACTGAAGCGGCCGCCGCCTTCGGTAATGGTGACTTGTACTTAGAGAAGTATGTGACATCACTACGTCACATCGAAGTGCAGTTGCTGCGTGATAAGTTCGGCAACGCGAAAGTATTAGGTTTGCGTGACTGTTCGGTTCAACGTAACAATCAAAAAGTGGTCGAAGAATCTGGCTCAACTATGCTGCCGGATGAGCTGAAGCGACAAGTGCTGGCTTATACCCGTGCCTTAGGCGACGCGACCGATTACATGGGCGCAGGTACCGTAGAGTTTATCTATAACTTAGATGCGAACGAAGTCTACTTCATGGAGATGAACACGCGTCTGCAGGTTGAGCATCCCGTCACGGAAGCGACTTCAGGTATTGATATCGTTAGCGCGCAGTTTGATATTGCTGCTGGCCGTTCAATTGCAGCGTTAGAACCGAAAGAAATTGGTTATGCGATGGAAGTACGTGTGACGGCTGAGAAAGCGGCGCTCGATAGCCATGGCATACTGCAACTGATCCCAAATCCGGGCAAGATCACTGAGTGTGTGTTCCCAGATCATCCAGATGTGGAAATCATTTCGATTGCTGCGCCAGGTAAAGAAGTATCGCCATACTACGATAGCTTGATTGCGCAAATCATCATGCGCGGTGAAAACCGTGAAGATGTGATTGCCAAACTGTACGAATACTTAGACAGTGTAGTGCTGAAAGGCATTGCGACTAACATTCCGTTACTCAAGCTGATCTTGAAAGATGGTACCTTCAACGAAGGTGTTTACGACACTAACTATCTGCCACGCTTAATGGCTGAGCTCGATATTCCTGCGTTGATCGCAGAAATGGAAGCTGCCGCTGAAACTGTGGAAGTAGACACTGAGTCACTGCGTGTTGGCGAAAGTAACGAACTGAAAGTGTTAGCCCAAGGCGCTGGTATCTTCTATACCTCTTCTGCACCGGGTGAAGCGGACTTCGTGAAAGAAGGTGACATAGTCACAGTCGATCAAACACTAGCACTAACAGAAGCGATGAAGATGTTCTCGCAAGTGACCTTAGCCGGCTTTAACCGTCAGAGTGCGATTCTGTACCCTGAAGATAAGAAGTATCGTATAGAGCGCATCCTGAACAGCAATGGTCAGCAAGTGTCTCAAGGCGACTTACTGTTCGTGGTCTCGCCTGTTGAAGAATAAGCTCAGCGTTTAACGCCATAGCTGAATGAGAAAATACCCGCCATTGGCGGGTATTTTTTTGCTTCTAAATTATTGCCACTATGCCACTAAATTTTCTGTCATTAAATATAGGTAAGCGAACATGCCACTCTTAATGTGCATGACGTTTTTGACAAATCAACTTAGCTTTAATAGATAAGCTCATAACTAACAAGTGGCCAATCTCAGCTTTGTGCAATACGACCTGTATCTCTGATTAAGTCGGCAAAGAGTTTCTTTAATCTGTCGTTCGCCCATTTATCAGAACAAGTAGCATCAAGAGCCCACCTCTGGCCTCGAGAATTAACGGAATCTCCATGCTTTATTCGTAGTAATAGAGGCTCATCAAACCTCATTTTAAGTTGAAACTGAGTCTAAAATGAGCTGGGTGTGGATAACTTTGGGGGGTAAGTGGTGGGTATGATGTGACTAGATTAGATAATTAGAATTAACTGCAAATTTCCTTAAAATAGGGGTTGCACAAAAAGTTTCACTGCCTATAATGCGCATCCACTGACACGGCAGACAGCGTTAAGCAGCCTGGTGTGACAGTTCATCGATAAGTTTACTGATTGATGAGTGTTAAGAAAGTTTGCAAAAACTCCTTGACGCGAAACGGGAAATGCGTAGAATACGCAGCCCTAGCCAACTGGAAGCGTTCGACGCTCAGTGTGGTACTCAAGTTCTCTTACGAATATTGAGTTGCTCTTTAACAAGATAAAACAAGAAATCTGTGTGGACACTCACAGGTGTTGAGTTAATCGAAACTGCTTAACCTTCGGGTTGGCAGTCAAAAATTTAAATCAATGTAACAATGAGTGTTCATAGTAATATGTACAGTTTGT
>NZ_JAKKRO010000058.1:0-32275 GCF_025654235.1 Shewanella sp. SM32
TCTTTAGGTAAATCTCGCCAAGGGATACCTGTTCTAAGGCGGTAAAGAATACCTTCGAATGTTTGTCTATGTTCAGGTTTGTCATAAACACGGCCTGTGCTTTTCATTAAATGAAATAGCTTTTCCCAGCGTGCATCGGTTAGCATAAGTCTTGGCATGGCTTGAGGTTATGGTTACTTTTGGCGAAGCAAATTATAACGTCTTGCCATGCTGTCTAAAAATCACTCTCGAAAGATCAACAGACCCTAGTGTTATTCGTTATTCGAGCGGCTTTATCTGAGTGACGGTTGAGATCACTTGTCCATGGCGCAAGCGGGTCTGCAAACTATCACCGATGGCCAGTTTATCGGCAGAGTCGACCACTTGATGGTGGATGTCAGTGGTAATGCTGTAACCACGGCTTAACGTGGCAAGCGGGCTGACGGTTTCGAGTTGATGGGCCGCGTATTTTATCCGCTGTTCACTTTGGCTGAGTTTGTCCTGCAATGCATCCTGTAAGCGGCTCGCAAGATAACTTAAGCGGTTCCCCTCAATGGCGAGTTTATGCTTGGGAGATTGCTGCTCAAGGCGGCTTGCGAGCAACTGCTGACGGCGGCTGAGCAGATGCAAGCGATTCGACAGCGCGGACTCTAGTCGTAATTGCATCTCATCGAATCTTTGTTCGAACTGCTGCAAAGTCCGTTTAGGGTCTTGGCGTTGCAGTCTGTGCTCTAGCAAACTAAGTCGTCTTTCTTGTTTAAGCTGATAATGTTTCGCGCTTTGTTGCAGGCGCGATAAGGCTGTGGCGAGTTTTTGCGCCTTATTATCACTGTCTTGTGATAATAGCTCCGCGCCTGCAGAGGGTGTTGGGGCGCGGATATCAGCAACATAATCACTGATAGTCGTATCAACTTCGTGGCCGACGGCGCTGACAATGGGCAGGGCGCTGTTATAAATCGTGTGGGCGAGGGCTTCGCTGTTAAAACACCACAAATCCTCAAGCGAACCGCCGCCGCGGGTGAGCAGTAATACATCGACTTCTAAACGTTGGTTGGCGATATTGATTGCCTGACAAATACTCTGCGCCGCGGTTTCGCCCTGAACTTGAGTCGGATAGATAATGACTTCGATGGAAGGATCGCGCCTTGCCAATACATGTAACACATCACGGATCGCCGCACCCGTAGGTGACGTAATAACGCCAATCCGTTGAATATTTTTGGGTAGCAATCTTTTGGTGTCGGCGGCAAATAATCCTTCTGCGGCGAGCTTCATCTTGAGTGCATCGAACTGCTGGGCGAGTAATCCATCCCCAGCGGGTAGCATGGACTCAATTAATAATTGATAGTCGCCTCTGGGTTCATAAACGCTGATCGCGCCTTTGACCAGCACTTGCTGACCATTGATGGGCTTAAAGCTGACCGTTTGGTTACGGCCTTTAAACATGGCGCAACGGATCTGCGAAGAGTGGTCTTTTAAGGTGAGATACCAATGACCTGAGCTGGGGGAGGAAAAGTTGGATATTTCGCCATTAAGCCAAATTTTACCCAGTTGCCCCTCGAGAATTTGTCTGACTTCACCATTGAGCCGCGAGACAGTATAAATGTTGTTTTTGGTGCCTTGCATCGAATAACTCAATAAAATGGGGATATTTACTATTTTCCATTTACCAGTGGCGATATGCAAGGTATAATCCCGCCGCAATATTTCACCTCTAAATCCTACTCAACTGGGGAGATGTTGCATATGCTACGTTTAATTAAAGAAGCGCTTACTTTTGACGATGTGTTGCTTGTTCCTGCGCATTCGACTGTACTCCCAAATACCGCCATTCTAAAAACTCGCCTGACCAATACCATTGAATTGAATATCCCACTTGTGTCTGCCGCTATGGACACAGTCACCGAAGCTCGTCTTGCGATCGCGATGGCGCAGGAAGGTGGTTTAGGCTTTATTCATAAAAACATGAGTATTGAAAAACAAGCCGAAGAAGTTCGTAAAGTAAAAATTTACGAAGCAGGCGTGGTTCAACAACCTGTGACTGTGACCCCATCAACGACATTAGCCGATCTGAAAGTGTTAACACTGAAGAATGGTTTTGCCGGTTATCCCGTGGTCAACGAAGCCAACGAGCTGGTCGGTATTATCACTGGCCGTGACGTACGTTTCGTGACAGATTGGAGCAAAACGGTAGAAGAAGTGATGACGCCTAAAGCGCGTTTAGTCACTGTTGCCGAAGGCACTAAATTAGATGAAGTGCAAAAATTGATGCACTCACACCGTATCGAAAAAGTGTTAGTGGTCGATGATAACTATAAATTGAAAGGCCTTATCACAGTTAAAGACTTCGAAAAAGCCGAACGTAAACCGAATGCCTGTAAAGATGAGTTAGGCCGTTTACGTGTTGGTGCCGCCGTAGGTGCGGGCGCTGGTAATGAAGAGCGTGTTGACGCTCTGGTTAAAGCCGGTGTTGACGTTTTACTTATCGATTCTTCCCACGGTCATTCCGAAGGCGTTTTACAACGCATTCGTGAAACGCGCGCTAAACATCCTGATTTGCAAATTATCGGCGGTAACGTTGCCACGGCAGAAGGTGCATTAGCCTTAGTCGAAGCGGGTGTTAACGCAGTTAAAGTGGGTATTGGCCCTGGTTCTATCTGTACGACTCGTATCGTGACAGGCGTGGGCGTACCACAAATTACCGCGGTATCCGATGCCGCTGCAGCCATGAAGAGCCTAGGTATTCCTGTGATTGCCGACGGCGGCATTCGTTTCTCTGGCGATTTAGCCAAAGCATTAGCCGCGGGTGCATCTTGCATCATGGCGGGCTCAATGTTTGCGGGAACTGAGGAAGCACCAGGTGAAACTGAGTTATATCAAGGCCGTGCGTATAAATCCTACCGTGGTATGGGTTCATTAGGTGCTATGTCTCAAGGTTCATCTGACCGCTATTTCCAATCGGACAATGCTGCCGATAAGTTAGTCCCCGAAGGTGTAGAAGCGCGCGTGCCTTATAAAGGCAAGTTGAAGGAAATCATCCATCAACATATGGGCGGCCTACGTTCTTGTATGGGATTAACAGGTTGCGCCACCATTCTAGAGCTGAATGAAAAAGCCCAATTTGTGAAAGTGACTTCAGCAGGCATGGGCGAATCCCATGTACATGATGTGACTATCACGAAAGAAGCGCCGAACTACCGTTCAGGTTCTTAATCGTTTGATAAGAGGGGCGGCGTAAGCCGCCTCTTTGTAAAACGTTTGATCCAATACTTAAAGCTGGCAGTCGCTGCTTTGAGCAATGTTAAAACAATAGATGAGATAAAGGTTACCCATGAGCGATATTCATGAGCACAAGATACTGATCCTCGATTTTGGATCCCAGTACACTCAACTGATTGCCCGTCGCATCCGTGAAATCGGCGTTTACTGTGAATTATGGGCTTGGGATGTCACCGAAGCCCAAATCCGCGAATTTGCTCCGAACGGCATTATTCTTGCGGGCGGACCAGAAAGTGTCACGGCTGAAAACTCGCCGCGTGCGCCTGAATACGTCTTTACTGCAGGAGTGCCGGTACTGGGCATTTGTTACGGCATGCAGACTATGTCTGAGCAGTTGGGCGGTAAAGTGATCCAAGGTGTGGGTGAAGGGGAATTCGGCTACGCTCAAATTGAAATGCTGACAGATTCGTTGCTATTCAAAGGCATTGAAGATGCGGTTAGCAGTGACGGCAAACCCTTACTCGACGTATGGATGAGCCACGGCGATAAAGTATCGGCCATTCCTGAAGGGTTTGTGGCGGTCGCTAAAACGGACACTTGCCCATTTGCCGCTATGGCAAACGAAGAGAAGCAATTCTTCGGCGTACAGTTCCACCCTGAAGTGACCCACACTCGCCAAGGCATGCGCATGTTATCGCACTTTGCCTTAGACATTTGTGGCTGTGCGGCGAACTGGAAACCTTCTTCTATCATCGAAGATGCAATTGAGCGCTTGAAGAAGCAAATTGGCGATGATGAAGTGATTTTAGGCTTGTCGGGCGGTGTCGATTCGTCGGTTGTGGCTATGTTGCTACACCGCGCTATCGGCAAAAAACTGACCTGCGTATTCGTTGATAACGGTTTATTGCGTTTGAACGAAGCCGAGCAAGTGATGGAAATGTTTGGCGATCATTTCGGTCTGAATATCATCCACGTTGATGCGGAAAATCGTTTCCTCGACGCGATGAAAGGCGAAGCCGATCCAGAAGCTAAGCGTAAGATCATCGGCCGTGTATTTGTGGAAATTTTCGATGAAGAATCGAAAAAATGCGCTAATGCAAAATGGTTAGCGCAAGGCACTATTTATCCTGACGTGATTGAATCTGCTGGCAGCGCCACAGGTAAAGCACATGTGATCAAGTCGCACCATAACGTTGGCGGTTTGCCTGACGATATGGAACTGGGTTTAGTTGAGCCACTGCGCGAACTGTTCAAAGATGAAGTGCGCAAAATTGGTTTAGAGTTAGGTCTGCCATACAACATGCTTTATCGTCACCCGTTCCCAGGACCAGGTCTTGGTGTGCGTGTATTAGGTGAAGTGAAGAAAGAATACTGTGACTTACTGCGCCGCGCCGATGCTATCTTCATCGAAGAACTGCATAAAGCCGATCTGTACAATAAAGTCAGCCAAGCCTTTACCGTGTTCTTACCTGTACGTTCAGTTGGCGTGATGGGTGATGGCCGTAAATATGACTGGGTTGTGTCACTGCGTGCCGTAGAAACCATCGATTTTATGACAGCCCATTGGGCACATCTGCCGTATGATTTCTTGGGTCGCGTATCAAACCGCATCATTAACGAAGTCGATGGCATTTCCCGCGTGGTTTACGATATCTCTGGCAAGCCGCCAGCGACTATCGAATGGGAATAGCCCAAATATAAATAGCTAATAAGATACTATTTATGATTTATCTCAATGCCAGTCATTTTATTGACTGGCATTTTTATTGGGATGACGATATTTTTTCTAAAAAAAAAAACAAGGTGATCCAAAAATCTGAAGCAGTCAGTATTGCTTCGGACGCAAATTGCAGTCCTTTGACTGAGTAATAATATAAGACAGCACTTTCTTTCCAATGCGGGATTGTGTACCACTATTTGAGTTAACACATCTATTGATAAGGTTTTTCTCCTTAAACTTCTTTTTAATCATTATGCTAAGAGCTGTTATTATCGAATTCTTGATTATCCGATAAAATTATCTTGCTCTAGATAGAGTTAACAAGATGTTCAGCTGAGGATTACCGTGGCAATTTTTGATATTGAGAAAGACGAATTACTCCGACTCTCTGATACTCTGCTCGAAGAGTTGATTGCTCGCCTCGCCGAGGCTGAAATAGCAGCGCAGGGGCATAGCCCTGCGTATGTAAACTGGTCAGGTTCAATTAATGCTGCTGATGGTGGGATTGATATTCACGTTCAAGTCCCTGTCGCTCAGCTGAGCACAGGTTTTCTCGAAAGGCCCAACACAATTCTTCAGGCAAAAAAGCATTCGATGCCGAGGGCTGCAATTACTAAGGAAATGGTCACCGCAGGGAAACTGTCTCCGACCATCTCTGAACATGCTAAAAAAGGTGGGAGCTATATCATTGTCAGCTTAGGTGATGATTGCTCTCCTCTTATGAAGAGGGACCGCCTCAAAGCTATGCGAGATGCCGTAGCGGATGATCCTAATAGTGACAATCTTTACTTGGACTTCTACGACCGTTCTAAACTGGCTCAATGGGTACGGCAACATCCGTCAGTCATGCTCTGGACAAAAAGAAATCTCGGTCAGGGATATTCCGGTTGGCAGCCATACGGCGCATGGAGCAATCCACCAGAGGGGACGCCGGACATCTTGATTTCAGCACCAGGTGTGACTGTCACTCTGCCGTCAGGCAGGGGGCAACAGCTCAGCATTAATGACGCCATCGCACCGATGCGAGATCTTATTCGCTCTACTAGGAAGGCGGTTCGCATCACTGGGTTATCTGGTGTTGGAAAGACCAGAATCGTACAGGCACTTTTCGATGAAACGGTCGGTACAGATGCGCTTGACCGGACTATCGCAGTTTATGTTGATACCGGAGAAAGCCTGGAGCCTTCTGCTACAGCAATGCTAGACAGGCTGATTGCAGAGGGTAAACGGGTCATCATGATCCTCGATAATTGCCCTTCAGATTTACACTCTTCGCTTGCAAGCAAGGTATCGGCCGTAGGCACAATGGTCAGCCTTATCACGGTTGAATATGACATCAGAGACGATAAGCCTCAGACCACAGAGGTCATCCATATAGAAGCGGTTGGGCCTGAGGTGGCTGAACAGCTTCTGCTGCGCCGTTTTCCTAAAATCGGCCAGAATAACACCCGCCGAATTGCCGAGTTTGCTGATGGTAATGCGAGGGTATCCCTAGCTATCGCCGAGCGGGTTGAGGAAGGTGAGAGTTTGGCTCAGCTTTCTGATACTCAGTTGTTTGATCGCTTGTTTGAGCAACGCAAAGGCCCTGATGATAACCTGCGTGAGCACGCTGAAGTACTGTCTCTGGTCTATTCGTTCTCGGTAGCAACTGTTGAGAAAGGCCAAAACGAACTTGAGTTATTGGGTTCGAACTTTGGGTATTCTGCAAGCCAATTGTATCGGTCAGTCAACAAGTTGTCAGGCCGCCATATTGTACAGAAGAGGGCTCATTGGAGAGCTATTTTACCCCATGTCATTGCCAATAAGTTGGCGACATCGGCACTGAATAATTTACCCGTTGCTCAACTCAGAGAAACCTTTGAAGCCCCCGAACGTCAACGCTTACTCATGTCTTTCGCACATAGGCTTGGGTTGTTGCACGATCATCCTGTGGCTAAAGAGATCGTTGAGATTTGGCTTCAACCCGATGGGTTGCTGGGGCGGATAACAGAATTAAACGATATATCGGCACGAATGCTGGATTATATCGCACCAGTTGCGCCAGAAGTTCTGCTCGACAGAATTGAAGCGATGCTTATCTCCTCTGATTTTAAGGGCATGAAACTAGGTTATAAGTCTCGGCGAACGTCAATTATTAATCTTCTGCTATTACTGGCGTATGAACCGAGCGCCTTTGAGCGTTGTATCAGGCTACTCATTCGTCTGGCGGACTTCGAGGAGGAAAGTAGCAACAATGCCTCGGTGCGAAATCAGATAACGAAGTTCTTCCAAGCATATCTCTCTGGTACCCACGCTACTTTAGAGCAACGCATTGCGACCATGAATGAATGTCTTTCATCAAGTGTGGCTGGACGTAGGTCGCTGGGTTTTAGGATGCTCTCTACTGCCTTAGAGGCGCGGTGGAGTGGGTCAGGGGTAAACGAGTTTGGTGCTCGCCCAAGAGATTATGGATTTCAACCCAATCACGATCAGCTGGTGCAGTGGCGCAGTGCTTTTATCGACGTTGCTGTCAAACTGGGAACCTCCGGTGATTCGACTCTTGAAGATCTTGCAAGACAGACGCTGGCGAAAGCATTTAGAGGAATGTGGCGACAAGTTGCAATGAGGGAAAAACTAATTGACGCTGCTCGCAAATTACATGCACATCGCCCTTGGGGAGATGGTTGGAAAGCCGTCCGAACAACTATCTATTTCGACTATACCAAGCGCAAAGACGGTGATGATGTTGAGCCACCGCCAGACAATCTTGCCGCATTGGAGAGGGAGTTGGAGCCCCATGACTTGATTCCGGCAATTCTGACTTATGTGCTGAGCAATAGGCAGGATTATTGGGCATTGGATGCTAATTTTGATCATGAAAAAATCCACAAATATAATGAAGCTAGGCAATTACTTGAAACCAAGGCGTTCCGGTTAGGAGAGGAGTTTGTGTTATCGGACCATAAGCTCGACGAGCTGGGTCCACATCTTTTTTCAAATGATTGGATGCCTAATCGCACAGCATTTGGGAAGGGGGTTGCGAAGGGAGCACATGACTTGTGGGCTACTTGGCTGCAACTCGTCGATCAACTGGAACAACATGCAGAGGCAAGCTGGAATTTTGCTATCTTTGATGGCTTCATCACAGAGGTTAATTCCATCAATTCATTTCTGGCTGAAAAACTGCTCGACCAGTGCGCTCAACATCCTATACTTCGGCGCGCATTAGTCTATCTACATCCTTTGGGGACATTTACAGAAACAGACCTAGATCGTTGTATGGCAATTCTAGATGACCCAGAAATTCACCCTAGCATATATGAACCAATCCTTTGGCGGGACGAGTATGCACATTTACCTAAAGGCCGTATCATCAATCTCGCTCAACGGCTTTTGAGTAAACCGAACGGCGATGATGTGGTGTTGGATGCGCTAAGCATGAGGTTGCATGAAAAAGACGTGGATGTGGATTCACTTGGCCCCGACTTTCGACAAATAGGTTTAAGAGCTGCGATCTTGAGTCTCTCAAAAAATCATGACAATTATAGTGGTGGCAGGGATTACCGAATGGAGCGTGTGATCAGTGCTGCGTTACGCTTTAATGGCAATGAGGCCGCAAAGCAAGAGTGGTTGGATACCATATTTACTGTTGTCGATGACAACTATGGTTACATTTATTCATGCGAAAACACCATTGCGTCGACTTCGGCATTAATGCCAGCAGCATTCCTGAATCGTGTTTTTGACGGCACTGAAAAGCAACAACATCTGCGGCAGTTCTTTATTCGGCATAGCGGATTGGAGCCGTCAATTCTCGCCAAAATCGATGTGGACGTGTTGATTGAATGGTGCAGTGCCAGAAACGATACCAACGTGTGGGCGATTGTAGCGGCGGGTATTAGTCTCTGGGAACAGGATGGAAATAAGGGTGCAGTTATTATGTCAGAGTCAGCGCTCAGACTGCTGGAAGCATCTCCTAAACCTGAAACTGTTCTGGAGGCATTTGCTGAACGTGTTACTTCTGGTAGCCGAGCAAACGCAATGCAACCTGGAGCGGATGCTATTAAAAAGTTGGTTGAACATGAAAGATCAGATATTGCGGCCGCAGCTAAAACACTCTCTGCAAACTTGGTTCAACTAATCGAGCGCCAGAAAGAGCGAGAACAGCGGGAGGATATGGAGCACGAGCAACGGTTTGAATAAGGGCTACTCTCCCCGAACTCTGCATGTCCAATCCCGAGAGAGATGAAAGCCCATTATCGACTCAAGCAACAATCGAGAGGGCTTAATCCTTATTCAGTGAAAGGCGGCAAGTGCGCCTTTTTATTGGTTATAGGTATAATTGCCTTATTTTTACAGATGAGTGACAGCCTAGTGGACCAAATGAAGTTAGACGAACATTGGATGCAAGTCGCGATGGAGATGGCAGAAAAAGCCGAGGCCGAGGGCGAAGTGCCCGTGGGTGCGGTATTGGTCAAAGACGGTCAGCAGATTGCGACGGGTTACAATTTATCCATTAGCCAGCATGATCCTAGCGCCCATGCGGAAATTTTATGTTTGCGGGAAGCGGGGCGTTTGGTCGAAAACTATCGTCTTTTGGATGCGACTTTATATGTCACGCTTGAACCTTGCGCTATGTGTGCGGGCGCTATGGTGCATAGCAGAATTGCTCGTGTGGTATTTGGCGCACGGGATGAAAAAACGGGTGCAGCGGGTACTGTAGTGAATTTACTGCAACATCCGGCGTTTAATCATCAAGTTGAAGTCACATCTGGGGTGTTGGCCGATGCTTGTAGCGCGCAATTGAGTCGTTTTTTTAAACGTCGCAGGGAAGAGAAAAAAGCCCTGAAACAGGCTCAAAAGGCGCAGCAAGCTATTGGGTAAGTGTCGATTAACGTGACAGAATTAATCCTGAGACTGAATAAAAGTAAAGAAGAGTTTTTGACGATTTAAAATACGGCGATGACGAATTTTTAGCAAAGTACGACGACGCGCAACGGTATTGTTGATGGTTTTTCTTCTCATATTGACCCCATTAATTGTTATTATCGATGCCCTACAGAGATTTATCTTAGGTCATAACCCAAGACAGTAGCAGTTGCACAGGAGTGCAGCAATAGCACTGGTCAGATAAGCTGAACTAAGCGATGTTTTTCATCGCAAATTTGAGTTAGGTTGATAAACCTTAATTCAGCTTGTCTGTTGCTTAGTATCTGACCTTGTTGAAGACATCTACGTACATCTTGAGTTTTTATGTTGGTGTTCTTGTTACGTAAAACTCTGTACTTGATATATAAGAAGTGAGTTGTTGGATTGTCGTTTGGCCCATGCACCTGAGCGCTAACGAGTTAAGCTATTTAGGTTGATCAGGACTTAACGTTCCTGCAGGAAGCACGGGTTCTTCCACAGTAAGGTCGCTCGAGTCATCATCGGGGTCGGGTTGTTTCGACTGATTATCCACCCAGACTAGCGTGTCATAGTAGCGACGGATGCTGTCGACGTAATGAACGGCTTCACTGCCTCGGGCGTAACCATAACGTGTTTTTTGATAATATTTACGCTTTTGCAGTAGCGGTAGTACCTTTTTTAAATCTCGCCAAGCATTGGGATTTAACTCCATCGATTCCGCAAGCTTACGTGCATCTTCAATATGGGCATATCCTATGTTGTAAGAGGCTAGCGCAAACCACATGCGTTGACTCTCGGGGATCGATTCTGGCAGGCGATTGATCATATCGTTCAAATACGCCGCGCCGCCGCGAATACTTTCTTCGGCATCGAGTCGGTTGGTGATCCCAATCTCTTTGGCGGTTGGCTGAGTCAACATCATCATGCCACGCACTCCTGTGGCCGAGCGGGCATTAGGATTCCAATGTGACTCTTGATAGCTGGTTGCTGCCAGTTTACGCCAATCTAAATTGCCTGCATGGGTTTCAAATAATTGTCGATAACGCGGCAATACTGTTTCAATGGCACGGATAAATGCGCGAGTATCGATATAATCGAAGCGTTTTACATGACCAAAGTATTTCTCGTTGAGATGATCAAGCGTACCGGCAAGCTTCTCTTGGTGCCAAAAGGCCAGCAATTTACTCATAAGTTCATCACTGTGAGTGGGAGGTAACAGCCAGATTACATCGAGTTTTTCTTCTAGCACAGGACCTGAGCGCAAGTCGGGCAGGTAGCGACGGTTGATCTGTACGCTACTAGAGTCGGCGATAGTGTAGTCAATTTCTTTGTTGGCAATCATAGCCAACAACTCTTCACTGTCTTTGTCGGTAATTTGATCCCACACCAGCGTTGGATAATGCTTTTGCAACTGGGTCAAGGTCTCGACGAAGGAAGAATCGGCGATGACGGTGATCTTGCCTTTTAAGTCGCTGATGTCTTTTGGGGTTGGCATGCCTTCGCGATACACCAACACTTGATTCACCCGGTATAGCGGTGGACCTAAGCGGAACTGTTCTCGCCTTGTGGGTGTTTCTGTCATGCCTGCAGCAATAATATCGATTTCATTCTTTTTGAGGGCTTCGTACAACTCGATACGGTTTGTGTAGGGCACCATTTTTAAGGGCACATTTAAGTATTCGGCAAACAATACCGCCATATCGTAATCGAAACCGCTATCACCTTGGCCCGAGGTCATATAAATCTGTGGGCCGTAAAGTGTACCGACTCTTAGCTCAGTTAATTTTTTTGGCACGAATTCTGTTTCGTCCACGGTCACCTGCTGACAGGCAGTCAGTAGGAAACCTAAGATAAGAGCGAACAGAAATCGAGTCATTAAATGTACTTATAGTAAATAAAATCAATATTATAGATAGCGAGTTAACAGTGGGGCATTAGTGGTGAACTGGCTGACATTGGTGGGATTATATCCGTTTGTCTGCGATTTCGAAAAAAAATCATTCTGGGGGAAAGTGCAGTCGACACAATACTGGGCTTTTTATATCACAGGAAACACTGTTTTGCGTAAGGTCGCAGGTGATTTGTGACAGACATTTCCTTATAATAGCGCCACCTCTGACCCCTGCAATAATAAATAATAAGGTGAATAGACGTGATGGAGATCATCCGCGGAGCCCCTGCACTCTCGACGTTTAGGGTGCAAAAGCTGATGGAGGCCTGCGAAAACGCTGCGCTTCCGGTACGCCAAATCTATGCTGAGTATGTCCATTTAGCGGATTTGAGCGAGTTGCTCGACACAAATGAACGCCAGCAACTTGAAAAAATTCTCACCTATGGACCTGCGATAGAAGCTCATATCCCCCAAGGTTCACTCCTGTTTGTCACTCCTCGCCCCGGTACTATTTCTCCTTGGTCTTCAAAAGCCACTGACATCGCGCACAATTGTGGCCTTGGTAAAGTGAAGCGTTTGGAGCGAGGCGTTGCGTATTATGTCGAGTCAGATGCACTGACAGCGCCTCAGCAACAAGCTTTAAATGCGTTGCTGCACGATCGCATGGTTGAAATTATCCTCGATGATTTTACCAAAGCCGATGTGCTGTTCAAACGCACTGAGCCTGCGCCGTTTAAGAGCGTCAATATTCTTGGGGAAGGTCGCCGCGCACTTGAAGTGGCTAACACTACATTGGGCCTTGCCTTAGCCGAAGATGAAATCGACTATTTAGTCGAGAACTTCGTCCGTTTAGGTCGTAATCCTCACGATATCGAATTGATGATGTTTGCTCAGGCGAACTCTGAGCATTGTCGTCATAAGATTTTTAACGCAGATTGGACCATTGACGGTGAAGTTCAGCCTAAGTCACTGTTCAAGATGATCAAGAACACCTTTGAAACCACGCCTGATCACGTGTTATCTGCCTACAAAGATAACGCTGCTGTGATGGAAGGTTCGGTTGCGGGTCGTTTCTTCCCCGATCCTGATGGGGTATACAACTACCACACTGAACCAATGCACATCCTGATGAAAGTGGAAACTCACAACCATCCAACCGCCATCAGCCCATATCCTGGCGCTGCAACCGGTTCGGGTGGTGAAATCCGTGATGAAGGCGCGACAGGCCGTGGTTCTAAACCTAAAGCGGGTTTAACAGGCTTTAGTGTATCCAATTTAAAAATCCCGGGTTTTGTTCAACCATGGGAAGGTAACTATGGCAAGCCAGAGCGTATCGTTAGTGCGCTGGACATCATGACCGAAGGTCCTCTTGGCGGCGCGGCATTTAACAACGAGTTTGGTCGTCCGGCATTGGTCGGTTATTTCCGTACCTATGAGCAGGAAGTCAGCAGCCACAACGGTGTTGAAGTCCGTGGTTACCACAAGCCGATTATGTTAGCCGGTGGTTTAGGTAACATTCGTGAAGAACACGTACAAAAGGGCGAAATCACCGTTGGCGCTAAGCTGATTGTGCTCGGTGGGCCTGCGATGAACATTGGTTTAGGCGGCGGCGCTGCTTCATCTATGGCATCGGGTCAATCGAGTGAAGACTTAGATTTTGCTTCTGTGCAACGTGAAAACCCAGAAATGGAGCGTCGTTGTCAGGAAGTGATTGACCGCTGTTGGCAGCTTGGCGATAAAAACCCTATCCAATTTATCCACGATGTGGGCGCGGGCGGTTTGTCGAACGCTTTCCCTGAGCTCGTGAATGACGGCGAGCGCGGTGGTTTGTTTAATCTGCGTAATGTGCCTTCGGATGAGCCTGGCATGAGCCCGCTGGAAATCTGGTGTAACGAATCACAAGAACGTTATGTGATGTCAGTTGCCCCTGAAAACCTCGCGCTATTTACTGCCATCTGTGAGCGTGAGCGCGCACCGTTTGCGGTTGTGGGTGAAGCGACAGCGGAGAAACACCTGACGCTTAGCGATAGCCATTTCGACAATAATCCTATCGATTTACCGCTCGAAGTCTTATTAGGCAAAGCACCTAAAATGAGCCGCGATGTGGTATCGGCCAAAGCAGTATCGCCAGCGCTCGAACAAAACAAGATTGATGTTAAAGAAGCGGTTAAACGCGTACTGAGCTTGCCTACAGTTGCGGATAAAACCTTCCTTATCACCATTGGCGACCGCACAGTTACAGGTTTAGTGAACCGTGACCAAATGGTGGGTCCATGGCAAGTGCCAGTAGCCGATTGCGCTGTCACTGCGGCAAGCTTTGATACTTACGCCGGTGAAGCTATGTCACTGGGCGAGCGTACACCGCTGGCGCTGCTGGACTTTGGCGCCTCTGCCCGTATGGCTGTGGCTGAATCAATCATGAATATCGCCGGTGCCGATATCGGTTCATTTAAGCGTATTAAGCTTTCTGCCAACTGGATGTCTGCCGCGGGTCACCCTGGTGAAGATGCGGGTCTTTATGAAGCGGTGAAAGCCGTAGGTGAAGAACTGTGTCCAGAGCTGAGCCTGACCATTCCGGTCGGTAAAGACTCTATGTCGATGAAGACCGCATGGCAACAAGATGGCGCGGATAAAACCGTGACGTCGCCTATGTCATTGGTCATTACCGCCTTTGGTGTGGTGCAAGATATTCGCAATACAGTGACGCCAGAGCTACGTACCGATAAAGGCGAAACGTCTTTACTGTTAGTGGATTTAGGTGCGGGGAAAAATCGTTTAGGCGGTTCTTGTTTAGCCCAAGTGTTTGGTGAGCTGGGTGATATTGCGCCGGATCTTGATGATGCTGCACTGCTGCGTGGTTTCTTCGAAACCATGCAAAATCTAGTCGCTAAAAAATCGGTTATCGCTTACCACGACCGTAGCGATGGTGGTTTATTCACTACCTTAGTGGAAATGGCTTTTGCTGGTAATACAGGTTTAGACATAGATGTAGAAGACTTGCAGGGCACTGATTTAGAACGACTCTTTAATGAAGAGCTCGGCGCTGTGCTGCAAGTGAGCCGTGACAATGCTGCGAAAATTGCCGCTCAGTTCGCTATCGCTGGCGTGCCTTGCCATGTGATCGGAACTCTAGCCGACGATCAACGCATCACCATTAAAGATGGCGCGCGTGAAATCTTCAGTGATACCCGTGTAGCGCTGCGTACTGTGTGGTCAGAAACCACGTATCGTATGCAAGCTCTGCGTGATAACCCAGCCTGCGCGCTTGAAGAGTTCAAACTTAAGCAAGACGAAACCGATTTAGGCTTAACCGTTAACTTAAGTTTTGATCCAAGCACTGATGTTGCCGCACCTTATATCCTTAAGGGCGCTGCGCCTAAGATGGCGATTTTGCGTGAGCAGGGCGTTAACTCCCACGTAGAAATGGCCGCTGCTTTTGACCGTGCTGGATTTGAAAGCCGCGACGTACACATGTCGGACATTTTATCTGGCCGTATCAGCCTAGAGGAGTTCCAAGGTCTTGTGGCCTGTGGTGGCTTCTCTTATGGTGACGTATTAGGTGCAGGTGAAGGTTGGGCTAAGTCGATTCTGTTTAATGAGCGAGCTCGCGATGAGTTTTCTCGTTTCTTTGAACGTGACTCAAGCTTTGCCCTTGGCGTGTGTAATGGCTGTCAAATGCTGTCAAACCTGAAAGAAATCATTCCAGGAAGCGAGCATTGGCCACGTTTTGTGCGTAACCGCTCAGAGCGTTTTGAAGCGCGTTTCAGCTTAGTTGAAGTGCAACAGAGCCCGTCGTTATTCTTCCAAGGTATGGCAGGTTCACGTATGCCCATTGCTGTATCCCACGGTGAAGGTTTGGCTGAGTTTGCTAGCCCTGAAGCGCTGGCTATTGCCGAAGCGTCAGGCACGATTGCGCTGCGTTTTGTCAATGGTAAAGGTGATATCGCGACTCAGTATCCACAAAACCCGAACGGCTCGCCAAATGGCTTGACTGGGATTTGTACCACAGATGGCCGCGTAACCTTGATGATGCCGCACCCCGAACGTGTGTTCAGAACAGTGGCTAACTCTTGGCATCCAGATGCTTGGGGTGAAGATAGCCCTTGGATGCGTATGTTCCGTAATGCACGAGTGACCTTAGGTTAAGCGTTTAAAGTCAACGGCTTTTGCCTTTGTTGAGGGGTAAAAGCAGGTTAATGAAAGCGTAAAAAAGGAGCGATAATTTCGCTCCTTTTTTTATATATAAAATGCATTTTATGGAAGTGATTGTATTTCAAATTATTAACGCTTATTGCAAATAATCTAATGGACTAAAGTGGCAAAATAGCCACTTTAATCGGTAAATACCTATTAATAGGTATGTTGCGCATTTGATACGGGGCGTGGTGTTTTATGGGGTTCTGGAGTTGTTGGGGGATGCTAGGGTCTTAATATAGAAAAAGCCCCCAATCTCAGGGAGATGGGGGCCGTTTTGCGCTAACAAAACTTCACATAAATACAATCAATTTCACGAGTAATTCTGGGGATTATTTCAGCTCATTAGCTGTATAAAGTTCAACAAAAACACGCTTGTAGCTGTTAACCAGACGTTCAAATAATTTAGTCATATCGATATCTCCACACCAAAAGTTAGTACCTATGTGCGCGAAGTTGGTCTTGGCTGGGCTACGACACCAGTTCTACCAAATTGTCTCCTTAACACAGGACATATATTAAACAACTTAGGTTAGCTTCTCAAACGAGAAAAAATACAAATATTCATTATTAAAACTAATGCATTTTAGCCTGTTAGATTGTGGTTTTTTATATTTATATGTATTTATATTTGATTTTAAAGGTTTTAAATTGTGGCCACTTAAATTTGTGACAATATTTTTTTAGTTAATTTGTTGCAACATTATTTATTTATTGGTTTTTTGATGATTAGAGCTGATTTTTACTGCCTAGTTGGTAAAAGTATGACTTTATATTAATTAATGGCTGCTCACTACTCTTGTTTTTATCGATTGTCAATCCTCTCTGGTGGGGAAGTGTGTGCCTCACCGCAAAACCCACCTAAACCCCTGAGTTTGATTGATTTGCATCAAAGCGAGGTGGTATAAAATAGCCACAAATGAAAATGAATAAATATCTTAACTATCTGATATTTATATCGATGAAATCATTTGATTGAGTGAGTGGTAGGGCGTCGGTCTCAGTTACTTGCGATAGTGTGACTCGCGTCTCAATATGCAACAGATATTGGTACTTTTTAGCCCTTGCTGCTTCGAACTAATGCAAAAGATTAAATTTAACGGTTTATACTGTTGTCGCAGATATAAACACAAAATGAAAACTCACTATCCTACAAAGGCACTTGCTGTGATTGACGCGGGTTTTGTCATAGCAATTGGACGCACCAAGTAAGGAGTCACCGATGATTGTTGAAGAGGTTGTTGAGCTATCGCGGTTGCAGTTTGCGCTGACAGCCATGTATCACTTCCTATTTGTTCCCTTGACTTTGGGGTTGGCATTTTTGCTGGCTATCATGGAATCACTGTATGTGATGACAGATAAACAAATTTATAAAGATATGACTAAGTTCTGGGGTAAGTTATTTGGTATTAACTTTGCCTTGGGGGTTACCACAGGTTTGGCAATGGAATTCCAGTTTGGTACTAACTGGTCTTACTATTCGCATTACGTAGGGGACATCTTTGGTGCGCCTCTGGCTATTGAAGGTTTAATGGCCTTCTTCCTTGAATCTACCTTCGTGGGTATGTTCTTCTTCGGTTGGGATCGTTTCACTAAGCGTCAGCATTTAGTCGTGACTTGGTTAGTGGCCTTTGGTTCTAACATGTCGGCATTGTGGATCCTAGTGGCAAACGGTTGGATGCAAAACCCTGTGGGTTCAGTGTTCAACTACGAAACCATGCGTATGGAAATGACCAGCTTCGCTGAGGTTGTGTTTAACCCTGTCGCGCAGGTTAAGTTTGTTCACACCGTCGCTTCGGGTTATGTGGCGGGTGCCATGTTTGTACTGGCGATCAGTGCTTATTATATCCTCAAGAAACGTGACTTACCTTTTGCCCGTCGCTCATTCGCGATTGCGGCAAGCTTTGGTATGGCGGCGATTCTGTCGGTTATTGTGTTAGGTGATGAATCTGGCTATAAAGTGGGTGAAGCACAGCGCGTTAAGTTAGCAGCGATTGAAGCTGAGTGGCATACAGAGCCTGCTCCAGCAGCCTTTACTGCTGTCGGTTTTCCGAATCAAGAAACCATGAAAACAGATTTTGCAGTCAAAATTCCTTATGCGATGGGTATAGTGGCAACACGCTCGTTGGATGAAGAAGTGACTGGTATTCATGACTTGATTGCTGAGCATGAAGTGCGTATCCGTAACGGTATGAAAGCCTATGCCATGCTAGTTAAACTGCGTGCGGGTGAAGAAACGCCTGAACTACGTGCTGCTTTTGAAGAAGCGAAAGTCGACTTAGGCTACGGTTTCTTACTAAAACGCTACACAGACAAAGTGGTTGATGCGACTGAAGAGCAAATTAAAGCAGCAGCTAAAGATTCTATCCCGAACGTAGCACCGATTTTCTGGAGCTTCCGTGTGATGGTAGGTCTAGGCTTTATCATGTTGTTCGTATTTGCTGCGGCATTCTGGCAAAGCACACGTCATCAAATTGCCGAGAAAAAATGGGTACTTAAAGCTGCACTTTATAGCTTGCCATTGCCTTGGATCGCGATTGAGTGTGGTTGGTTTGTGGCTGAGTATGGTCGTCAACCTTGGACGATTTCTGAGGTACTACCGACCTTTATGTCTGCGTCAAGCTTAACGACTGGCGACTTATGGTTCAGTATCCTTTCTATCACCTTGTTCTACACTGTACTGCTGGTGATTGAGATGTTCTTGATGTTTAAGTTTGCCCGCATTGGTCCGAGCAGTTTGAAAACTGGTCGTTATCATTTCGAGAACCTAGAAGCCTAAGCAGAGGATTTCATTATGTTTGATTATGAAATATTAAGAGTTATCTGGTGGGCTCTGATCGGCGTACTGTTCATCGGATTTGCGGTTACTGATGGTTTTGACATGGGTGTCGGTGCGTTACTGCCAATTATAGGCAAAGACGATACTGAGCGCCGTATCATGGTTAACACTATTGCTCCCCATTGGGACGGCAACCAAGTGTGGTTAATCACAGCAGGCGGTGCGTTATTTGCCGCTTGGCCTATGGTGTATGCAGTGTCTTTCTCTGGCTTCTATGTCGCCATGATGTTAGTGCTGTTTGCCCTCTACATGCGTCCAGTCGGATTCGATTATCGTTCTAAAATCGAAAATCCAAAGTGGCGTAAGTCATGGGATTGGGCTTTGTTTGCCGGTGGTTTTGTACCTCCGCTGATCATAGGCGTGGCCTTTGGTAACTTGTTACAAGGTGTACCTTTTGAATTCGACGAGTTCCTACGTGCGACTTATCACGGTGGTCTGTTCGGCCTGTTGAATCCTTTCGGTTTGCTGGCAGGTCTTGTGAGCGTGAGCATGTTTATGATGCAAGGCGCTTCTTGGCTACAAATGAAGACTGACAGTGAGCTGCGTGTTCGTGCTGCGAAAGCCACGCAATTCTTCGCATTGTTAGTGGCTGTGTTGTTTGCTGCTGCGGGTGTGTGGTTAGCCAATGGTATTGATGGTTATGTAGTGACTTCAGTACTGGACCATAATGCAGTTTCTAACCCAGCCATGAAAACCGTCGCAATTGAAGCGGGTGCTTGGCTTGCCAACTATGACAAATACCCCATCACTATGCTGTTCCCTATCTTAGGTGTGGCATTGCCTCTGCTAGTGATTTTGGTTAGCCGCTTTAACCGTTCAGGTTTTGCGTTCCTATTCAGCTCACTCACAGTGGCTATGGTGATTTTGACTTGTGGTGCAGCAATGTTCCCATTCGTCATGCCATCATCACTTAACCCTAACGTCAGTTTGACTATGTGGGATGCAACAGCCAGTAAAATGACCTTAGGTGTTATGACTGCTGCTGCAGCGATTTTCGTACCTATAGTGTTGAGCTACACTGTCTGGACTTACTACAAGATGTTTGGCCGTATCGGCCGTAAGCATATTGAAGATAACAAAGCCTCACTCTATTAGGCATTAAGGAGCATCTGCTATGTGGTATTTTACGTGGATATTAGGGGTTTTGTTGGCCTGTTCTTTTGGGATTATCAATGCCCTGTGGCTTGAGAATACAGAGAACATGGACAGATCGGCAGAAGATGCCGAGTAACGTCTAAACTCGATTTAAAAACCTCGCATCAGCGGGGTTTTTTATTGGGATTTTTTGATGGGCTGAGGTTATTTTAGTTTGATGTAGAGCGGCGTTATCGTATTAGGCCAAGCAGTTAACTTCGCTGCAGAGTGGTGATGTAACTGCAGCGAATAGGCCTGATATCATCGCTTTTTGATTGTGTTCTCTGCAGATGCTTGCTCTGCATGGTTTAAGATATTTTCTCCATTACTCCTTTACGTCAGTATCCTAAATCAAAGTCCCAAATCCCATTTCTTAAATGTGGCTCCTATCGTTTTGATGTAGTGCTGTTATAAAAAATGCCGCCCTGTTAGGGCGGCATTTAACGTTTGATAAAGCACTAACTCTGTATCTAACCTGAACTCGGGATAACGAGTGTCGAAAAAATCTAAATTTAACAATAAAATCAATGGCATAAAATTATTCGTTTAAAGCGAAAAATCTATTTCCTGACTGAATGCGCAGATTTTTGCGCATATCAAGGCGCTCTGTCGTACGCCATAGCGAGCTATGGTTAGACAGAGCAACGCAGAGAGGCCCGAAAAGATGCCTATTCAGCGGCTCTGCTTATCCCTAGCTCAGGTTATCTAAGTCCGTATTTGAGTTAGGCCTTAAACTGGCTTATTTGACGTTTTAAGGCGGCGGCTAAGGAAGACAGTTCATTGGCAGAATGCACTGTTTCAGTGGCACGGTGCTCGCCTTCGTTAGCGAGTTCGCTGATCTGATGCAAATTGTGGGTTATCTCTTGTGCAACACTGCTTTGCTGCTCAGTAGCCGAGGCAATATTGCGTGAGCTAATCGCGAGTTCGCCAATCCTACGGGTGATTTCCTTCAATTGTTCACCCGTTGCTTCACCCTGTGCTGCAGATTCCATTCCTAATTGATGACTTTGGCTCATTTGTTCTGTGGTGCTTTTCACTTGAGTTTGCAGCTTTTCAATCGTTTGGCCAATTTCTACAATGGATGACTGGGTCCGCTGGGCGAGAGTTCTCACCTCATCGGCAACGACGGCAAAGCCTCGACCTTGATCGCCTGCGCGCGCCGCTTCAATCGCTGCATTTAATGCGAGTAAATTAGTTTGCTCGGCAATGCTGTTAATGACTTCGGTCACCTTGCTGATCGCTTCACTTTCATGGCTGACTTTTTCAACCGATTGATGACTATTACTGAGTTGCTGACTGAGTTTGAGTAAATCCTGCACCACTTTCGTCTGTTGGTTTTGACCTTCTTTGGCTGCGGCATCCACTTGCTGGCTTTGAACTGCGCCATCTTGGGCATGATTAGCTACATCACGGATCGAGGTCGACATTTCTTCGATGGCAGTTGCGATTTGATCCGTTTGTAGCATTAGAGCTTGAGCTTCTTCACCATTTTGCTTCGCGATACTCTGTGCCTTGGAGGCCTGTTGCTCTAGACTCATGACTGAATCCTGCAATGCAATAATCAATTGCCTGAGCTCTGAGGACATAGTTGATACGCTGGTCGTAATTCGATCTACTTCGTTTTGACTCTGTGGCTCTGATGGCGCTAAGTGATGGCTAAAATCGCCACTGCCTAAATTTTCCATATGCACTTGGAGGGCATGCAAAGGTTTGAGTGCGCGAATTAAGACAACTGATAATAGCGCTGTGATCAGCGCGATCCCTGTGATAGCAACGATGGCGTTGATGGTGAGCAATTGCATACTTTCTTCATTAAGCTCACTTGCCTTGACTTGACCCACTAGCACCCAATTCCAGCCTGTTACGGTTTGGCTATAAGCAAACATTGGCTCATTTTTACTATTGCTGTAATGGGATTCCGCATCATTTTGGGTGGCATACGCAACACTTAAGCCATCAAGCATACTTTCGGTGATGATGTCACCTGCGTTGAACTTAGGATGGGCGACTAACACATTGTCCGCTTTGCGTACTAATAGAAAATGGCCACTTTCTTCTAAGGTGATTCTGTTAACTGCTTCTTGTAATTGTTTTAAGGAACTGGTGATGTCGAAGCCAATATATAAGATACCAATAACTTTGCCCTGTGTGTCTTTCACTGGACGATAGACTGTCATGTAGTCTTTGCCGAAAAGTTTGGCATAACCTTCGTATTCATTACCGCTGATCAGCACTTGATAGCCTGGATGTGTTTTGCCAAGGGAAGTACCTAGTGCACGGCTGCCATCGGCTTTTTTGAGCGAAGTCGAAACTCGCATAAAGTCATCGCCATCACGCACGAATACCGTAGCGGTACCGCCAGTTAGATTAGCAAAACGATCGACTTTACTTTTTGATGAGTTCACTTGTTCTTGTTCGTGCATTAGGGCTGGAGAGCCTACTCCCATCACATTGACAGTTTTATTTTGCAGACTAAATTGTCCAGGATACATTTCCTTAAAAACATCGGCGTTGCGTCTCGCAAGCTGCAGAAGACTATCGTACTGCAGCTCTAACATGTCTGAAACTGCACGCATTTCAGATTTCATGGCACTGATACCTTTATCTTCTAATACATTTGAAGCGGCTTTATAGGAGACGGTACTCAATACGCCAAAGATGAGAAGAGTGAGAATAAACGCGAGGGCGCCAATTTGTTTTGCAATAGGCCAATTTTTATAATTCATCGTAAGATCCTATAGGTAACGGTTACATCAATGTAGCCTAAGTTTTACTCTGTAGTCTTGATGTGGGTCTAAAACTTCTGCAATTTTAAACTCATTTCTTTGATATTTTTGCAGTTTTAGACTTGGACTCATCAGCTTATTTTGCAGAAATGTTAGCAGATAACATGCCCAAGTACTGGCTGTATTCTGAAGGTATAGACTAAGCTGCTTAAGGTGAATGGAGTTCATAGTGTTAGAACCACATTATAGGAGAAGTGTATATGCTAGGTGAGAATCATGCGTTGGTTTATGAGTTTCCTGATTTTGTCGATCAAATTAAGCATTTAAAAGTCAATAATACTGCCTTCGCGACCATGGCTAGTCGTTACCATGAGCTCGATAATAAAATTAGGGCGCTGGAGTTAACAAAAGTGCCCACCGCCGATGAGCACTTTTTAGCGTTAAAATTAGAGCGATTAAACCTTAAAGATAAACTGTACCAATATCTAGTTCATGATGCGATTTGAGCTTGAATCGCGGATGGGGTGTTTGCCGTACGGGTTTTCATCAGCAGCAAATACATGGTTGGAACCCATACCAGAGAAAGTAAAGTCGTCAGCAGGGTGCCGCCCGCGATAGCAATGGCAAAGGGAGGCCAAAACCCGCCGCCAGCAATGATGAGCGGAATAAAACCGCCCACGGTGGTAATGGTTGTTGAGCTGATATGACGACCACAGCTGCTGACGGTAGAGACTATGGTTTCCATATCGCCGAGCCGAGCGCTCGGCATATCTTCTAGTTCGGCCAAGATCACAATCGCAGCGTTAATGGCAAGTCCCATTAATCCAAGTAGTCCTATGATGACTGGGAATCCAAATGGGTACCCGAACACAAACACGGCTAATAGGCCTAGTCCTGCTGATTGTATCGCGCTCAATAGAATAATCGCTGTGAGCCGAAAGGAGTTAAACGACAATACCACAGTGGCTAATAACAAGGTGACGACCAACATCATATTGGACAGTAAATTACCGACTGCTTCGTTACGCTTAGCGCTTTCCCCACCGATTTCAATGCGATAACCCGATGGCAACGGTAATTGAGCCACTTTATCTTTGACATCATTAAGTACTTGAGCAGGTAATACCCCACTGACGATGTAGGCTTCTATGGTATTAACCCTTTGGCCGTTGCGCCTTGGAATGGCGCCGCGGCTCACTTGCACTTCGTTGTGGGCGAGGGCGGATAATGCAACAGACTCACCCGAAGGTGTCATTAATTGAATTTCAGAAAGGCGGCTCACCTGCTCGCGACTGTCATCAGCAAGGCGAACTCGTACGGGTAAGGATTCTGTTTGCTCAAGCACGCTACCACCGATAACGCCTGTGGTTGACATTTGGATCTGTTTGGCAATGTCCGTCAGGCTTAACCCACTCATTAGACTGGCATCTTCATTTACCTGTAGCCACAGCTTAGGTGCACCGGCACTTAAGGTTGCACGTGTGTGAAGTACGTCCGGCGTTTGCGCGAGAATATTACGAACGTCGTCGCCCAATGATCGCAAAGTATCTAGATTCGGGCCGAAGATCATTAACTCCACTGGCGCATTAAAGGGCGGGCCTTGCTCGAGTTTTCGTACTAGTACTTGCGCTTCGGGAAAAGCGCTATCAAATTGCTGTTGTAATTCGGGGATTAACTCATTGGCACGCTCAAAGTCAGTCACTTTTACCATGGCTTGTGCATAGTTAGTCGCCCCTTGTTGGCGCTGCGTCAGGTTGTAATAAAATGAGGGCGTATTACCGCCGACCACCCAATCGACTTGAGTGATCCCTGTGACTGCGTGGAGTTTTTTATCCATCAACTGCACTTGGTTCAAGGTGTTTTCTAAACTCACATGGGGCGCAAGATAGATTTCAATTTGGAACATGTCCCTGTCCGATGGCGGAAAGAATTGCTCTGTCATCTTACCCGAGGCGAAAAACCCTAATACTGGTGTAATGCCGATAAGCAGCGCGCTGACGATAGGGCGTTTAAGGGCAATTCTCAGGCTCGCTTGAAAATATTGGCTCACTAGCGGGAGGTTGATCCCGTGTTGGTACCAGACATCCTGTTTACCTTCATGACTAAAACGTCCCGCGAGCCCTGCAATTAACGTATGGGAAATCACGTAAGAGCCCAGCAGCGCAAACATCACTGACATGGCAATGCCACCGACGAATTCCCCCGCAGCACCGGGCATGAGTACTATGGGCGCAAAAGCCAAAATAGTGGTGATAGTCGATCCCGCTAAGGGCAGCCAAAGGTGGTGTAAGGTTTCGCTCACTGCGGCTAAACGGCTCATTCCTTGCTGACGCCTTTGCGATATGGCATCGACAATCACTATCGCATTGTCCACCATGATCCCAAGGGCGACGACGAGTCCTGTCACCGACATTTGATGTATCGGCAGGCCGATATATTTCATGCATGCCAAGGTAAACAGCGCTGTGAGCGGCAATGAAATCGCCACTATGATGGCGTTTCTTAAGCCTAGGGTGAGGAGTAATACCAGCAAGATGATGACAAATCCTTGCAGCAGGTTAACCACTAGCCCGCCAAGTCGTTCGCTGGTGTAACTGTTTTGCTCGAATAGCCATTGGATCTGGATATTGGCGGGGACGTCGCGATTGAGTTCGTCAACGACGTTATTGACTAGCGCTTGCCAAAGATCAACACGGGTATTATCGATCATTCGTACTGCAACCATTACGCCTTGTTCACCATCGACTAAGGCTATGCTATCCGCTGGGGTTTGAGCTTGGCGAGTCACAGTGGCTATGTCGCCGAGGCGAATAATTTGTCCTTGGCTATCAATTTTAAGCGGCACTTGGCGAATACGGGTTAAAGAATCAAGCTCGCCGGAGACTTCAACTAAGGCACGAAATTCACGGTTGTTGATTTCACCGGCAGCAATTTTACTGTCGGCGCCACTGAGAATATGGGCGATTGAAGCAGGAGAGAGCTGTAACTGGCTCATCTTGTTACCATCAAGCTGCACTAGCATTTCTTCGGTCGGTGCGCCGTAAAGTTTGACAAAATCCGTGCCCGATAACAGCCTGAGCCGACTCTGTAATTCTTTTGCGTAGCGGTTTAGCATGTCGACTTGTACGGGCGTATTACTATTCCACACTAAACTTAAGATGGCGGTGTAGGCATAACCAATTTGATCATCGAGTGTGGGAGATTGTATGCCCTCAGGTAAATTAATTTTCGCATCGGCCAATAAATCCCGCGCTCTAGACCATACGGGAGCCGTTTCTTTAACTGTGTCTTTCAATTCTAACTGTATAACTGAAATCCCTGGTCGAGAGGTTGATTGGATCAACTTAATTTCTTCCAAACGTCTGAGCTGGTTCTCAATGACTTCAGTCACTAAGGCTTCGACCCGCTCGGCTGAGGCGCCAGGATAAGGGGTGATCACAGAGGCGAAACGGTTAGTTATGTGGGGATCTTCAGTACGCGGTAGGCTCGATATCGCACCAAAGCCTGCGACAAGTAATAGCGCAATAACGAGGCTGACTAAGCGGCCGTTTTCAACAAAGGCTTTAATCATAATTACCTCGTGACTGCAGCAATGGGAGATACAGTTTGGCCTACGACCAGCTTATGCAGCCCTTGGCTGACATAGATTTCATTAGGCTGAATCGCGCCTTGAATGTAAGCCATGTCTTGGGTGGTGTAGAGGATTTCCACATCGCGGCGCTCTATGATGGATTGCTGTTCATCGTTTGCGATGACATAGAGATTCCATAATCCGCGAGTACCATCCGTCAGTGCGGAAATGGGTACCCAATAGCCCGGTTGCGGGATTTGCTGTTGTTGATGCAGATACGCAATTTCACCGTTAATCACACGGGCATCTTGGGGTAGGCTTATTCTCAGTTGCAGGGTACGACTGACGGGATTGACTTCAGCGCTAATACCGGCAATTTCAGCAGAAAAGGTTTGATCTCGTACACTAACTTGCACTTGCTGTTTGGTGTTAAATTGCTCCGCTAGCGCAACAGGAACACCAATATAAGCTTCAGGATTGATGTTACCCACTAAGGTGAAAATAGGGCTACCCGCGGCAACCACTTCGCCAAGATTATGTAGCCTTTGGCTGATGGTGCCGTCAAAGGGCGCTACTAAGATGGATTTATCGAGCTTAAGTTGATTGGCATGCTGCGAAGCGAGTAGACGGTTTTTCGCTGCGGCTAAGCTATTTAATTGTGAGCGGTTTTCATCTAATAGCTGTTCAGAGACATAGCCCGATTTCTTTAATTCTTGATTACGTTTTAGAGTGCTGGTGGCCAGATCAACATCGGCTTGGGTTTGTGCCAGACTTGCTTGGATCTCTTGACGCTCGGCTTCGAGTAGTCGGGTATCGAGAACTGCAAGTATTTGTCCTTGCTTAACTTTACTCCCAGAATCGACCAGTAAATTGTTTAACTTTCCTGCTAGTTCAAAGCCTACACCTGTGGTGTTACCTGCACGGATAGTGCCAGTGAAGGTCTGAAAGTGTTCATAACTTGGGGTCTGGATCAACGCTTGGCTTGTGACTGTGGGTAGCGTGGCTGTCGTAGCGTGTTCAGTCACTTCCTTTTGACAGGCGGATAATGTGGCTAAAGCAAACACGCAGACGCTAAGAGTGCGCCAAGAAAGTCGGGCAGTTCGATCCATTTTAAAGGCTTCCGCTGTAAGTTAAACGTTAATACTATGTAACTAGACTTTTCAGTCTAGTTGTACGAAACTAGACTGTCTAGTCTATTTTGTGCTTAACTAATGCCAATTAATTATGTCTATCTATTTGAGAGTTGATATGATGCATTCCTCTGAGACGCAATTACCTTTGAGCCGTAGTGAACAAAAACGTCAGCAAGTCCTTGTAGCTGCTATTGATTTGTTTTGTCGTCAAGGTTTCCCTCATACCAGTATGGATGAGGTTGCAAAGCTTGCGGGCGTGTCGAAACAAACCGTATATTCCCATTACGGCAGCAAAGATGAATTATTTGTTGCGGCAATTGAATCTAAGTGTGTTGGCCATAATCTTAATGATGATTTGTTAAGTGATCCCACTAAGCCGGAATCGGCATTAACCCAATTTGCTTTGCAATTTGGGGAGATGATCGTCAGTCCTGAAGCTATTACCGTATTCAAAGCCTGTGTGGCGCAATCCGAAAGTCATCCTGAAGTGTCGCGATTGTTCTTTGACGCGGGCCCTAAACACATAGTGGGCTTATTGGCGGATTATTTAGTCGCTGTAGAGGCGTTAGGGCAATATCGATTTGGTAATGCTCACCATAGTGCAGTGCGTTTATGTTTAATGCTGTTTGGTGAGCTAAAACTTAAATTAGAATTGGGGTTAGCGGCCGATGAGCTTTTTGACGACAGGAATCATTATATATTGGGTTGTGCTGACATGTTCTTGAGGGCGCATCGGGTAGAGTAAAGGCTTGTTTGTTTCAAAGGTATTAGTTTGTATCTTCATTTTGAAAGTGTGAACCTTTTTATTCAATAGCGCGTATTATGCACAAAAATTTATCCATTATTTTAAATGCAAGGAGCTAGCGTGGCTAATCGAAAACTCGCACCATTAAGCGTAAAACAGCGGTTGCTGAAAGGCTGTTTGTTATTGTTACCGTTAATGAGCTGTGCCGCTATTGCAGCGGATAAACCTTCGCAGGAATACAAACCTTTTAGATTAAGTATCACGCAGATCAGTACCCAAAGCACCGAGGTAGCTAATGGCAATACTGAGCTACAAAGGGACAGCTTATTACTGAATGCTGGGATGAATGTGTCGCTGGATAAGCAATGGTCGCTAGGCTTTCGTGTGGGCTATGACAGACTTGATTATGACTGGCGTAACATCACGCTTACTGGCGCAAACAATGTCGCACCGCTGTTTGGTACCGACGGACAGAATTGGGATCATATTAATCGTTACCGTGCCGGAGTGTCGTTAAATTATCGCATGGATAAACATTGGGCCTTCTTTTTAGCACCGCAGATCCAATACGCCTACGCCGATACTGCATCGGCTAGCCAAGCTCAGAGTTACGGTATTGTGGCATCGGCCATGTATGCATTTGATTCGGGAAACATGATTGGCTTTGGGGTCGCGTATCTTAATGATATCGATGAAGTTCGCACTGTGCCTTATCTTGCCATGCGTTGGCAGATAGATGAACATTGGACACTGGCTAATCCATTCCAAGCTGGTTTTAGTGGTCCAGCAGGACTAGAGCTTAGTTATCAATTCAATCCTGATTGGAATATTGGTTTGGGTAGTTCACGTCGTACTGAGCGATTCCTTATTGAGGATGATGATATTGCTGTAGAAACGAACGAATGGGTGAGTTATCTGCGTGGCGGTTGGCGAGCAACGCCTGCTTTAACCGTAAATCTCTATGCTGGTTATTACTTTGATGGTGAGTTAGAAGTGACAAATCAAGCCGCGCTTGAAATGGATAACCAAGGCGCAGCGGCCTTGGATATCGAATTCAAATTCTAACGTTAATGTCAGTTATTTGCCCAGCATGGCCTCTTTGAGGCTTTTCTGGGCTGGCTTATCACCTAGCCAAATTTTTAACAGTGCTTGACGGAACATTTCACCTTCGATGGTGGCTTGTTCCTGACCATTTTTATAGGCCGTCACGCCGCGGGCTTTATTGGCGACTAAGGTAAATTGGTCACCTTCTTTAATTTCTTCCTTAAACAGCGCCATAAAGGTATCTATCTGCGGTTGAATATCGGCGGTGTTTTCTGCCGTCGCTTGCTCAAAACCTTCAGTGATGGCATCGAGCATTTTTTCTGAGGTGATCATGCCTGAGGTAATGTTAAGGCGGATTGCCGCAACTGGTGCATCAATAACCGCAGCTGAACTATTCAATGCTGCTGGCAAATACAAACTGCCTACATATAAATCCATAAAGAACTTACTGCGAACGCCCGCGCCATTGAGCTGTAATGTTTGGCTATCTAATGTCACTGTCTCGGCGACTTGCACTCCTGAGACTTCTTTGGCCATTAATGTGTGGGGTAATAGCAGCGCGCTTGCTAGGGTAAGAGTGGAGAGTAACTTCATAATACACCTCATTTTTCTATTTTAATTATTGGGTTTTAAGCAGATTTTTATGAGTATTTACAGCAAAAAGTTGACCCCAACTTCTCAAATACTCGGCACCGAAAACGGATGTTAATCTAAAGAAGAGAGGAGTGATAGGCTAAGTGTGCTTACGCATCATTCAAACATGGTTAAATATGGCATACTCATCATTAAATATGAGCATGCCAACAAGATGACTCATCGCGCTAAATTATCGGCGTAAAAGTGTTGGCGTAAAGCTATCGATGGGAAATCATCAGCGTTAAGCACCCTGTATAAATTATCCGCGAGTGCCTAGCTTGTACTGACCACTCTGTTCGAACATCACCGCTTGTTTCTGTTTTGGCGAGATCAAAATGGGACCGTCGTCAAAGAAAAGAAAACACTTCCAATTGCGGACGAACACATCCCAACGAGTTTCAATAATCTGATATTTTTCATAGCAAAAATACACCAGCGTCTCATCGGGCCATTGTATAAACTCAGCTAACATGGTGGGTAAACTGCTATCTTCACTATCCCAAGCGCTCTGCCAATGATCTGTTTCCACCCAAGCATCAGCCTTCGCCGCCCAATCTCCCTTAGTAAATTGCTCCGCACGACTACTCTTGTTGCTGATCCATTGGTTCCAGATTTCCATCGCACTTTTATCTGTTAACGGCAGGATATGCGCCTTGTCCTCGTCGGTGACAGGCAAGTCTTTGTGGTTGAAAATCCACTTACGGCGGTATTGATCTAACGGGATATAAGTGTTGGCCAAGCAAGCTCTCCTAGGTTGAGCCCTGAAGACTCATCAAACATCAATGTGGCGGATTATACTGACTTAGCCAAGTTTAGGGAAATGGCGTAATGTGGCTATATCCTAGTATTGGATTTTATAGTAACGATTAAGAGAGCTGTTTTTTAAGGGATATAGACTGAGGAGGTTTTAAATTGTGTTTCTGAAAATTATTCTTATCATAAAAATCTTCAAGTAAAGTTGAAATCACACAAGCACTATCTGGTCTCTCCACAGGAGACAGTTCGCGACATTAACGAAAATTATCTTAAATTAATAAATCATTATAAAACATGGTTTTAAGTGTGCTTCGTGCGATTTTGACATTAACCAAAATTACTGTATTTTAGTCTAAATTAATCCCTATGGTGGCACATAGGCGGCACAGGATTTAAGGCTAAGTCATTATGAGCATTGAAACAAGCTTCACAAAACGTGCTTTCGAACAGCTCGAAATCGGTCAAAAACGCTTCAGAATCGCCGATTTTGGCCATCGAGACTCAATTAATGGATTAATCTTAGATGTTTTCCCATCGGGAAAAAAGGTTTTTCGCTTTCGCCGCAAGCATTTAGGTAAAGACGTCACAGTGACGATCGGGGAGTTCCCGCATTTAACCATTGAGAACGCCCGCAAGCAGGCCAAGCATATTGCCGTAGACTTGGCCGAAGGTATCAATCCTAATGAAGCAAAGCGCCTTGCAAAACAAGAGGCTGAGCGCAAAGAAGCCTTATCGATGACGGTTCAACAACTGTTTGAATCCTTCGAAGCCGAGTTTATGGTCAAAATCAAAACGGGTGAGCGGCGACTCAATTCCCTTAAGGATATTCAATCCACATGGAAGAACCATATTCAACCGCGCATTGCCCATTTACCCGTTGAAAGCATCACCGCTGTCGAAGCTGAAAACCTGCTTAAGCTGATTATCACCAAAAACTCTGCCGCTGTGCGTAACAAATGCCTGACCTTGCTCAAGTCGATGTTCAATGAGCAACAAATCAATCCCTTTGGCCGCATCAAAAAATTGGCGGCGGTGAAGCGTGAACGGATTTTAAATCAGCATGAGGTGAGGGCATTACTTGAGTCGTTAGAATTTGAAGCGCCGCTTTACCGTGATGTGGTGATGCTGTTGCTATTAACGGGGCAGCGTAAAAGCTGTGTGTTTAGTATGGAGTGGCGAGAGATTGACCATCAGCGCGGGATGTGGATTATCCCGACCAGCAAGATTAAATCGAAAAAGCCCCATGCGGTGCCGTTAACAAAAGAGGTGATGGCAATCCTTGAGCGTCGAAGCCATGAAGCCGCTCACGGCGTTAAATACGTGTTCCCTGCCGAGCGTAGTCATTCAGGCCATATCACCGAGAATGCGGGCAAAGGCAGCTTCTGGTATCGCATTACCGAGCGGGCAGGGCTGCGAGGCCCTGAAAAGTCAGCGACAGCAAAAGAGGATAATGTCACTATCCATGACCTACGGCGAACCATTGCCAGTTGGAGCGTGATGCGTGGCGGCAATATTCAAACGACTAGTAAGCTTTTAGGGCATAGCGATATCAGTTGTAGTGGCACACTAATTTTGGCCACCTAAATAGAGGTGATATTATTACCTCGTAGATGACTTTAGGTGAACACATGAGATCGACAACCAGAAAAACATTTAGTGCTGAATTCAAACTTGAAGCAGCCCAATTAGTCCTCGATAAAAACCATAGCATCATCGAAGCTGCAAAGGCGATGAACGTTGGTAAGTCCACTATGGATAAATGGGTGAGACAGTTAAAACTAGAACGCCAGGGTGGCACACC
>NZ_JAKKRO010000059.1:0-32017 GCF_025654235.1 Shewanella sp. SM32
ATTTCGACCTAACTCAGTCAAGGTCAGTGTCTTACATTCAATCAGTGCCTTAGAGGCCAGCATCAAGCTGTTTAATCGTTTTAGGTGAAGTTCTGGGCAGTATTGGTGTAAAGAATGTTGTAGGATATTGGCTTCGCGCATCTTGTTGTCCAAGTGTAGTTTTTGGCGAAACCATTTGATCATGCAACAAGATGCGCTTCCACCCTAATTTGATGATTTATTTGTAAATCATCAGGGGATTCTTCAGTGTTGGGTGTTTTCTAACGCATTATTTCTAATGAAATAACTAGAGATACTCACGAGTACAGCAATAGTGATCAGTACAGCGGAAAGACTGCTAAACAGCAGCCGCGTTTTGAGTGTCGATCGCATAATCTATATCCTTTATATTCCGTTAGCTCTCTAACGTTGTTTTAGTATAGCGGCAGTACGGGGCAAAACATTAAATCATTGAAGAATTATAGTAATAAATTTAGAAGTGACGCCCATAATTTATGAATTTAATAATTACATGATTTTTATATCAATAACGATTGCGTCAGCAGTTGTTTATTTGATGTGCTGATGGAACTTAGTAGACTAAACTGAAGAGATGAATAATATTTTACAGGTGATAAATAACATTAGTTATCGTCAGTAAGCCGTTAAAATACATAAGCTCAAGCTAACAATTTAATTAAATATGTCACTGGTTGTGAGTGTGATTAATTCATTATTCAGAATGCTGGCTTGTTTATATCAAAGGTTAGTGAGCTTAATTTCGCGCTGGTAACATCTTGTGTGCTGGTTCAAGTTTAAGACTCATCTGTAACAGAACATAAAAAAGGGACTCCTAGGAGCCCCTTGTTCATTTTTAAATGACCTAAATATTAGTGAGTCATTTTATTTTTGATCAGCACACAACGCTGCTCTATTTGACGAGTTTCCAGTAGATTACGGCGGGTAAGGTTAGATAGCCCAGTTTGGCGATCAAGTACTTTGTCCAATGCCGCTATGCTAGTGTAATTACAATCGGTTGGGATGAGGAAATGGCTATAATTACGCATAAATACTGGCCCTTTTTTGTCCATATCCATTAAGCTCGCCAGACGCTCTTCCGCTGTAGCTGCGCTTAATAGTTTTTGCTCAGCAGGATAAAGATTTTGCATAATAATCCGCTGTTTGGAGAAAGGCAGGCTGTCTAGATGGACTTTACTTAACCAACGACGTTTTGCGGCCGCTTCAGGGCGGATCACTTGTGCCGCAAGTGCCGCTTTTTCGCCAGAGTCTGAATTATCCTTGGCAGCTTCTTTGGTTAAGCGCTGCAGCGCGTTAGGAAAATCATAGCGATTAAGCTGGGTGATGATTGCCCATCGTAAATCTTGATCTAAGGTTAATCCCTTAATTTTTGTTTCACCGTCAATGAGTTGTGCTAAATGACGTAGTGAATCTCTGTCGCTTGCTAAACTGACATAGGCATTGAACCAGATCCGTTGGAAGTCATTATCGCCTTTATTTTCCATTGCTTTTCTCAGACTCATTTGGCTTAAGCCTTTAATTGCATTTTCAGCGTAGTTTTGCTGAATAGGGGCGATCTGCGCGAGATATTCCTTCGAGCGCAACATGCTATCGATGATCTGACCAACAATTGTGTAGTCCGTCTCAGCAGGCGCGTTAACAAACACTGTGCTTAGGTATTGATCTAAGCTCAATTTACCTTCGCGGACGCTGTCCCACAGACTTTGCCACAGCATAGATCGCAGTAGTGGATCGGAAATATTACTCAGTTGTTGTTTTGCGGTATTAAATGACTTGTCATCAAGCTCGACTTTCACAAAGCCCCAATCATCAAAGTTTGGATAGACTAGGTCTGGGCAGCGCTCACCAATCAGTTGTTTAACTTCAGTACGCTCGCCTTTGTAAGTCACTGGCACTGTAATGTCATTTCGCAGATCAAAGCGACCTTGGGTAAATAAAGCCACTTGGACTTTTTGTTCACGTAATGTGGGTAGCTCTGCGCTTGCAGGGAGCTGCCGTAGGCTAAATTCGCTGATTCGGTTGCCCTCACAACGATATTCCGCCTTGATGGTGTTAACGCCAGCGCTGTAGAGCCATTCTTGAGTCCATGCACTTAAATCGCGGCCAGCGGCTTTCCCTAGGCTATTGATAAAATCGTCTAACTCAGCATTTTGATAACTATATTGTTTTAAATAGTTACTGACGCCACGACGAAACACCATGTCGCCGAGTAAATGGCGTAATTGTTTCAGCGTTGATGCGCCTTTTTGGTAAGTGATAGCATCGATATTGTCGAAGGCGTTCTGAGTCGTTGCTACGGGTACTTCAATGGGGTGCGTGGTGACTAAGCTGTCTTGCTCATAGGCTTTTTGCTTACCTTTAGCGTAGAAGGTACGCCAAGCATTAGTGAACTCTGTGGCTTCTTGAGTCGCAAGTGTGCCCATAAATGAAGCAAAACTTTCATTTAACCACAAGCCGTTCCACCATTTCATGGTGACGAGATCGCCAAACCACTGGTGCGCCATTTCGTGCATGATCACGCCCGCAAGATTTTGCTTCTGATCCGCTGTCATAGCCGCTTTATGAAGGAAGATATCTTCGGAGAAGGTCACTGCGCCCGCGTTTTCCATTGCGCCATAAAGGAAGTCTGGCACTAGAATTTGATCGTATTTCTTAAAGGGGTAAGGAATACCAAAGTAATTATCGAAAAAAGTTAACCCTTGTTTTGTATAGGTAAACCAATCTTGCTCCGTGACTTGATTAGCAACGGATTGACGGGCGAACAGGCGCATAGGATAGCGGCCTGAGTTGTCTTGCCACATGTGATAAGGGCCCGCGTGCATCGAAAAGTTATATGGGCTTAGCTTAGGAGTTTGTGGGAAAGTCCAACGATTGTAAGCACCCGCTGGGGTGATTTGGCTTTCACGCATCGAGCTAATGACTTGCCAGTCTTTGGGCGCTGTTACCGTAATTTGATAGTTAGCCTTGAGATCCGGTTGGTCGAATACTGCGAACATCTGCTGAGCAGCAGCGGGTTCAAAATGAGAGTAGAGGTAGACCTTGCCATCGATTGGATCTTTAAAACGGTGTAAACCTTCACCATTGGTGCTGTGGGCACGGCTAAATTGCACTTCAATGGTATTTTCACCTGAGGTGAGCAAACGCGTATTTAAGCTGATGTAAGCGCCATTGTAATTGGGGTATACGGCGGTACCGTTGATGATAAAGCGTTTTATCTGCGCCTTGTTTAAATCTAAGCTCAGTTGTTTTGGCACTTCACTTAATTGAAATGTCGCTTTGGAGGTGGCGGAAAACTCGGCATCCCCTGTGAGCTGAAAATCCAAGTCATAGTGAATATCGGAGATGACCTGCGAGCGAAGCGCAGCCTGATATTGGCTAATATAAGCGCTAGCATCACGTGGACCCGTATTGAGTGTACTTTGGGTTGCACACGACATTAATGTGCCGCAGGTAAGGGCAACGAGACTGGCTTTAAACAAGTTCACAACTTAAATCCTTCAACGATTTGTTTTGTTTTCTGCTTGGATGTTTGCATTCAATATCGTGTGTGTAGGTTTGCCTTTGTGGCAAATTATCCCTCGCGCCAGCGCCAATTTTGAGCATCATCATCGCAGTGTATTTTGGCCGAGTACACTACCTTATTTACCTTGGATTACCAATGTTAAAAATGTAAAAAAAGCCAGCGTTAACGCTGGCTTCTTGAGATTACTGTTTGGCAGAATTAAGTGCCAATAGGACAATTACATGCCTAAGAAAGACTTAGACTTCATCTTACGGATTTCTTTTTCATCAGACCATTCGATAAGGCCTGTTTCTAAATCCATTAAACGCATTGTCATCTTATAGTAGACGTCTTTAGTGCTACCGTCTTGCTTCACTATGCTAGATAAATTGCCATATAACATGTATTGAGCGCCAATTTGACGACCAAACTTGATGGCGGTTGATGGGTCAACCATGCCAGTGTTGTTTTGGTAATCCAGTTGTTTACGGACTGAATCTACTTTAGTCATGTCGATAAAACGGAACTTGCCTGAGCGCAATAATTTGTTACTGATAGAGTCAGTGACAGACTCAGTGTCGATATGTTCTGAGGTTTTGTTTTTGATGCTATCAACAAATAAAATCGGGCGGTCATTGGCTGTTATTGCCACGATAGGAGGGAAAGTCATCATGCTATCCACCATCTTGGCTGCAATAGCTTGTAGATCCGTCGAGCCAAAGTTCTCATTGACGGTTTCAACTTCTGTGGCATCGCCATATTCGACTTTAGATTGACATGCAGCTAGACCCATAACGGCAGCCAGTACAAAAATCAGTTTAAATTGTTTCATAGTCAGTTCCATTTTGTGATTGTATAAACTTAATGACACACGTCTTATTCAAATACCACAACCGCTAGGCTAAATGATTATTGAATAAATTCGGGTGTAATTACCAGTATCAATTGCCCAGACTAAGGTGGTTTTGCCTGCTGCAACATCAATTTTAGCCGGTGGCGCTTTGTCTAACTGCAAAGTGTATTCACCTGCACTCAAATAACGCCGCCCGATCTGTGCTTGTTTAGGGAGCGTCAGCCAACTACGACGATCCGCTTGTTCTGTTACTACGTTAAAAATCTGCATCGCTATACTGCCAATATCGGCAGCATTGTTCCCTGGTTTACCACTCTTCTCAATCTGATAGGCCATCTCAGATTTAGCATAGACCCTGGCGACTTGACGAACTAGCGTCGCGGGCAGATCTTCCTTGAGTGCTGTGATGGCTAAGGCATCGATATTGGCAATAGGTTCAGTTTTCAGCACTGTACCTAAACCTTGCACTTGCGTCTCTGGCACAAAAGTATTGTTTGGCATGTAGGTAGCGAGTGACACTGTCTGCCAGTTACCATGGATAGTAAAAGGTACAGTGAGAGCTTGTTTTGCTGGCACAAAGCCGCGCTCGACCATCAAAATTACTTGGCCATCTTTGGGATTGGGCAACTTAGCATCGCCCCAACGGCGCTTAAACTCATCATACTGTGGCATGCCGAGTTGCTTGGCGAGGCGGACCAGATCTTGCTGTAAATATGTGTTATCTGGAGTGATTTGTGCTGCTTTACGATAATCGATATAGGCATCGTTCGGCTCACCCAGCACTTCGTGCAGTACGCCAGTCGTGTAATAACTGTAAGCGTTTAAGAAAGAACTGGTGACTGTGCCCGCAGCTTGTCCTAGTTTGTTAACCTCGGCATCTATGGTGCCGTTCGCCATGGCTTGAACTGACTTTTGTGATTTTTGATAGCGTTCTTGCTCGCTGCTCTGTAGTTCGTTACTGCGACGAACTTCGACTAGAGCCCCCTGATAGTCGCCACTAAACAAATAGTTAAGAGCTTGGTATTGGTGCAGCATAATGCGTTCATACCCAGGGCCTCTGTACGGAATCGCATTGTCGTTTAACACTAAGCTGCTGGCTGTTGCGCCAATGTCACTAACGCTGACTTTGGCCTTATCATCAAAGGCGGTATAAGCATCTACTGCTTGCTGATAATATTTTTTACTAGCAGCAAAATCGCCGGCGACTTGAGCAATTCGTCCCGCTTCTTGGGCATAGAGTAAGCCGTCATTGCCATTGATATTGCTGGCAAGTTTGTCGATATCGGCCATGGGAGTCGCACTATTAAGCTCTTGTTTGAGTGGTTCAATCTGCGCAGGATAATTAATGAAAATACTGTTATAAGCGCAGCCCGATAAGTTTAAAACCAATCCCATTGCCAAGGTTGGTGCAATAAATGCGTGAGAAAAAGGTGTAACGAAGGACAGTTTCATTATTGCGCTTCACCTTTTTTGATGGATTGGGCTGAAATCGCCTGAGTCTGTTCTGGCATAAGTGAACGCTCGAGTAATGTGATCCCTTGAAGGTGATCAAATTCATGTTGAAAAATCCGTGCAATAAAGCCCGTTAATTCGGTTTGTTGCCACTCGCCTTGTAAATTTTGATAGCGTACTTCAATGGCTTGATGTCTTTGTATCGTAAATCTTTGCCCCGGTACAGATAAGCAGCCTTCTTCTCCGCTGACCAACTCGCTTGATGCATTAATGATTTGCGGATTAACCACGACCACAGGCGCCATATTAGGCGCGTCGGGATAACGCTCATTAGGGCGAGAAGCCATAATAAATAAGGCTAAAGGGCTGTGAACTTGGGGGGCTGCGATACCAACGCCATTGGCAGCGTCCATGCTGGCAGACATTTGCTCGGCAAGATGCATAAGCTCGGCATCGAAATGGTGCACTGTGATTGCAGTCTGCCTTAGAATGGGTTCACCCACTAACGCTATGGGTAATAGAGTTGGGGTTTCTTTTGGCATTAAATGTTTAAACATCGCATTCCCTGGATATTTTGCAGTAACTGTTTTTTAATCAAAGTTAACATCTAAAGCGTCAGTGTTAATAATGTGGTGGTGGCGTTTCTTCAGCCTGAGTCGCCATATTACTCGGTTCCATGTCCTGCAACTTACCAATTAACATGTGAATTTGGTGTTGCTGGTGAGCCACCAGTCGATTTAATTTGATGACCTCTTGGTTTAATTCTTCGACTGTGAGCTCTTGAAAAGCCAATTTGGTTTCTAGATCTTCAATCTGTGCTTGTACGCCTTGCATGGCTAACCTCTATTTCTGCCAAGTTTCAACTAAGCCTTGGCTACTGATACTAACGACTTTATTGGTATCTCGAATTGCCACAGAGTATACAACGGCTCCTCGATTTTGGCTGTTTTTAGTGAGTGCAACCTGCCATTTTTCAATTTGTTTACCCGAGTCACGTTGCCAGAGTATAACTTCCCGCGCTGGCGTACCTGTTAATAGCTGGCTGTCTTGTTTGATAAACCTCACCGCTGAAAAGTTCATTTGGCGACGGGTAATATCCAGCTTATTTAACAGCTTACCGCTTGTGTTATCCCAGATTTTTGCTTCATCTGTGCTGCCATTGGTAAAACTTAAACTACCACTGTCGTTGAGTGCCACTTTGGTTATACGGCTGCCGAGTGTCCACGTATGAAGCGGTTGGCCAGTTTGTGCCTGCCAGAGAATCGCCTGCATATCATTTGACCCCGTTAATGCTAATCGGCCATCAGCAGAGAGGGCAACACTATTGACGCGCTCTTTATGTCCAAGAAACTTGATTAAGGCAGATTTTTCGGCATTAAGCGACATGACTGAACCATCATTTAAACCAATAAGTAGTGCGCCATTATCTGCTACCGCGACACTTTCACCGGATGAAGGTAAGGACCACCAGCCCAAAGGCTTACCGTCGGCTATTTTCCACATAGCAACTGAATCTCGGCTTAACGATGCTGCAAATATCCCGTTGGGAGAAATCGCTGTACCTGTGACGCCAGTATTAATATCGCCATGTATCCATTGGTATTTGAGGGTGTGGGTACTGAGATCCCAGCATTGAACTCCACTACTTTGAGTGGCAACTAAGGCGAATTGCCCATTACTTGATAGGCTCGCGCTATAGCTGGGTTCTGTCGTGAGAACACTGATATCTTCTGCTTTGGGGTGGCAAGCGATTAGAAAAACTGTGCAAATTACCAGCAGTAGATTTTTCTTCATGAACTTGCTCCCTAAGTTGTTGTCTTTAGACTTGATCAAGTGACATTAATCACTGTTAACCCATAAAGAATCTAGTTGGTATAACCGAGATAACTAGTATAAAGTTGTCACGCTTAGGTTATTGTAACCGCTTGAGGATGCTGAGGAAGCTTTAATGAAATCGATTTATAAATTATCGTTAGTTGCATTGGCTGTTATTGGCCTATCTGCTTGTAATCAAGAAGAAAAAGTAGCTACGAGTACAAATGTTGAATTAACGACTGAAGCTCAAAAAGAAGCTTACAGTGTAGGCGCTTCAATCGGTCGTTATATGTCTGGCCATATCAAAGAGCAAGAAGAATTAGGCCTGCCAGTTGATCGCACTCTGATCGTCACTGGTTTCACTAATGGTCTGAATGACCAATTAAGTTTAACCGAAGAAGAAATGCAAACCATTCTTCAAGGTCTAGATAAAAAGTTAAACGATAAACGTCAGGAACAAGCAACAGCGATTTCTGCGAAAAATATCGAAGATGGTAAAAAATTCCTTGAAGAAAACAAGGTTAAGCCTGGTGTAGTGACAACTGAGTCTGGCTTACAATATGAAGTATTAACTCCAGGCACGGGTGAAAAGCCTGCCGCAGAAGACACTGTAGAAGTGGATTATGTCGGTACTTTACTTGATGGTACTGAGTTTGATAGTTCTTATAAACGCGGCGAAGCGGCTAAGTTCCCTTTGAATCGCGTTATTCCAGGTTGGACTGAAGGCGTGCAATTAATGCCTGTTGGCGCTAAGTACAAGTTTGTGATCCCATCGGAATTAGCCTATGGCGTACGTGATACTGGTACTATTCCACCAAACTCTACGTTGATTTTCGAAGTTGAGTTGAAATCAATCGAGAAAGCTTCTGCGGCGCCAGTAGCTGAACCTGCTAAAAAGTAATTGATTAGCTGCGACGTGTAATACGCCGCCATTGAAAATACCGCTCCTAAATGAGCGGTATTTTTTTGTCTGTAAAATTCGCATTATTGTTTTAATATTTAGCTCACTATCTTACAGCCGTTGGTTCTCAGGCTGGCTCTATGTTTCATTTTTATACCCATCATCAACATTAATCTGTTGCAATAACCAAGGGTATAAATCATCCACTTTAGCAGTTTGACTGTTATGTTTATTTCAAAATAATGAATGCTAAATTAAGTTTTAATTATATCCATTACCTTTTAAGGACCCGTGTTCCTTATATTTTATTGGGTATTGCATACCGAATAATATCATCAAAATATCACATTAAAATATTGATTGTTATTTAAGCAGGATGCCAAATGCTTTGAGCTTATGTGTATTGCTCTTACTGTTTGTTTTTACATGGCTAATACTTTTGATTTACCATCCTGTTCTGTTAGGTGAACAGTGAAGTGTCTATAATTAGTTACTCATCAATGTGTTACATTGGCAATGTGCGATCTTGCCCTCTTTTTTTACGCATTCAACTCTGAAATAATCCGCTCGCACGTTAATAGAAGTTAGCGGCAATATTATAATAATGGGGTTGATGATATGGATAATGTTAATAAATTAACGGCTATTTCTTTAGCTGTAGCAGCGGCTTTGCCTATGATGGCAAGCGCAGATGTGATGATCACCGAATATGTTGAAGGTAGCTCAAATAATAAAGCGATTGAACTGTATAACAGCGGCGATACGGCAATTGATCTCGCGGGTTATAAACTGGTTCGTTATAAAGATGGTGCTACTGTTGCGTCGGATATGGTGGCTTTAGGTGGTCAAACTATTGCGGCAAAATCGACAAAAGTTATTTTAAATACTAGCGGTACTATTACTGTTGCTCAAGGAGTTGATAGTTACTCTGGTAGTTTAAGTTTTAATGGCGGTGATGCGGTTGCCTTAATGAAAGATGATGCCGTCATCGATATTATTGGTGATGTGCCGACTCCAACGGGTTGGGGATTAGACGTTACCTTAAAACGTAAATTAGATGCGTTAGTGGCGAATACTGTATTTAATGCCGCCCAGTGGGAACAATTACCTAAAGATACCTTCTCTGGTTTAGGTTCACTAGAAACGCCTGCTGAGCCAGAAGTGCCGCTCTTTAGCTGTACTGGCGCTACAATTGTGCCTATTTATCAAGTACAAGGTGCGGGCGAGTCGAGCCCATTTGTACCAGCAGGGGCATTCGAATCTGAAGCCGAAGTGACAGTGCGTGGCGTAGTGACTGCCCGTGGTGAAAGCTTGTTTAAAGGTTTTTACTTACAAGAAGTTAAGGGTGATAACTCACCGTATACCTCTGATGGTGTATTTGTATTCTTAGGTGAAGCGGCACCTGAAGCGATTCAACCTGGGGTTGAAGTTTGTGTGCAGGGTAAAGTGAAAGAATACTTTGGCTTAACTCAAATCGATATTAAAGCCGATAAGAAATTTGATGTTGGCGCTAAGGGTGAAGTCCCTGTTGCCGCGCCTTTCTATGTGGCCGATGGTGAAACCTTAGCGCAAGCATTAGAGCGCTATGAAGGCATGAATGTGGCCTTAGATGCGGGCAGCGATCTTAAAATCAGCCGCACCTTCAGCTTCGACTATGCGGGTAGTCGCAATAACATGCTAGTGTCATATCAAGCACCTTTGATGAAGCCGACACAGCTGTATCCAGCGCTTTCTGCTGAAGCAACGGCATTAGTTAAATCTAACCGCGAAAACCAACTCTTTATCGAATCCGATTACAAGCCTGCCAATGGTGTTATTCCATACTTCCCTGATTTCAATGTGGAAACGGGTTACATCCGTGTTGGCGATCAACTGACTAACCTGCAAGGTGTGATTGGTTACAGCTACGGCGCTTATCGTTTAGTGGCGACTAATACTATTACAGCGGGTGATTTTATCCGTGGTGACGATAGAACCGAAGCCCCAAGTGTTGCAACTAAGGGAGATCTGCGCGTGGCTAGCTTTAACGTGCTGAACTTCTTTAACGATGTTGATGGTGGCGATACCAATCCATCAGGCAGTAACCGTGGCGCCCTAACGCTGGAAGAAATGGTGCTACAACGTACTAAAATCGTTAGCGCTATTACCGCCATGAACGCCGATATCGTCGGTTTGATGGAAATTGCTAACAACGGTTTTGGTGAGAAGAGTGCGATTAAGGATTTAGTCGATGCACTAAATGACAAGCAGACGCCTGAAAACGCCTATAGCTTTGTTGAAATCACCGATGCTGATAAGTATGACGGCAAGTACTTTGGCACAGATGCGATCACTGTCGGCATGTTATACCGTGGTGGTAAAGTGACTTTAGCGGGGGCCGCACAAGTTATCGGTACTCCAGAACAGCACGCCAGTGCTGGCAGCGTGACTCGTACTAAAGATGGCAAAACTGAGACTAACCCTGGTAATGATGCTTATCAACGTCACAGCTTAGCGCAAACCTTTAAAATCCATGATGAGTCTCTGACCGTAGTCGTTAACCATTTGAAATCTAAAGGCTCAGGCTGTTTAGAAGATTGGGCTAACTTCGAAGAGTCAGTTGATCCGGCCGATCAACAGGGCAAGTGTAATGCTTTCCGCGTATCTGCAGCCAAAGTCTTGGGTGAAACGCTAAAAGACGTGAAAGGCGACTTACTGATCATCGGTGATATGAATGCCTATGGTATGGAGGATCCTATCCGTGTACTAACCGACTTCGATGCGAGCAAGTCAGAGCGTGACATCCTGACCGCTTCGTGGACGACGCTCGACGGCAAAGTGTTTGAACGCCAAGGCAGCAAGATTGAAAAAGGTTATGGCTTTATCAACTTGAACACGAAAGCCCACGGTGCAAGCACTTTCTCTTATAGCTATAACGGCGAGTTAGGTAACTTAGATCATGCTTTAGCCAATGCTAGCTTAGCCAAACGTTTAGTGGATATTGAAGATTGGCATATTAACTCAGTGGAATCTAGCCTGTTTGAATACGGTAAGAAGTTCTCTGGTGATCTGGTTAAATCTGAAAATGCTTTTTCTGCATCGGATCATGATCCTGTGATTGTTGCTTTAAGTTATCCTGCGCCAGTAGTGCCGCCAAAACCTGAGCCAAAGCCTAAAGATGATGGCGGTGCTTTAGGTTATTTAGGTTTAGCACTGATGTCCTTGTTTGGTTTGCAGCGTCGTCGCCGTTAACCTGTACATGGGGTTAACTCACAAGTGCAATTTGTGAGCTAGACTGAAACAAAGGGATGGTTAACCATCCCTTTTTTATCTCTTTTTTTTCAGTTTTTATTAGGAGTGAGTATGGATACCACCTCAAATCCGCTGAAAACCATGAATATCAAGGCGCCACTGTGGTTTTACTTTGTCGCAACGCTCAGTTTGTTGTGAAATATCATGGGGCTGATGGCTTTTGTGATGCAAATGACTATGACGCCAGATGCACTCGCACAGATGAGCCCAGATCAAATTAAACTCTATGAAACGACGCCAATTTGGGTTGATGCTGTGTTTGGCTTTGCCGTGGTTTCAGGGGTTCTAGGATGCCTATTATTGTTATTCAGAAAATTAATTGCTTATAAAGTGTTGGTCGCCTCGCTTATCGCTATTTTGTTGCAAATGACCTATGTATTTTGCATTCAGCAAGCGGCTGTGATGCTAGGAGCTGACGCGTTAATTATGCCAAGTGTAGTCGTGGTGTGGGGATTATTTCTTGTCTGGTTTAGTCAGCTAAGTACCGTTAAATCTTGGTTAGTTTGAGCCTTATTTTTGCTGATATTGATGTGACCAGCTGAGAGTAAACTAGTTGAACTTCATCCACTTCACAGTAAACTGCTGATTGGTTTTATTGACTAGGAAGTTGCAATGAGTATTTGGTTTAGAGCTGTAACGTTAGAGGATTGCGCGCGTTTAGACGCCGGTATGGGCGGCAAAGGCACCTTGATGCAGACTTTAGGAATTGAGATCAGTGAGATTGGCGACGATTACATGAAGGCCACTATGCCAGCCAGTCCGGCGGTGCATAACCCTTTGGGCATAGTGCATGGTGGCGCGAATGTCGCGCTTGCTGAAACCGTTGCCAGCTATGCGGCAAATTTCGCGGTGGATTTTGAGCAGTACTATTGTGTCGGTCAAGAAATTAACGCTAACCACTTACGGGCTTCTCGTAATGGGGTATTAACCGCTACGGCTAAGCCTATCCACTTAGGGAAGCGCAGCTCTGTATGGGAGATTTTAATCCACAACAGCGCGGGTGAACTGACTTGTATTTCACGGATGACGGCGGCTGTCGTTAAACGCTAAATGCAATGAGCCAGCTTATTACCTGTGGTGTGAATGGCGTATCAATCGTTTGATTTAAATAATATATAGATAAGGATTGGATATGGATAACGCTACAATTTGGGAATGGGTTGGTTATTTAGCTTCAGTGGTCGTTGCAATATCACTGATGATGTCAAACATTAAGAAACTGCGCTGGTGGAATCTCATTGGTGCGGCTTTATTTGTGGCCTACGGTGTGGCAATTGGGGCTTATCCTGTTGCCTTAGTTAACTTTTTTATCGTGCTGATTGACACTTATTATTTGGTTAAGCTTTATCGTGAAGCCGACTTATCCAGCAGTTAATGGCAGTGTATCAGCTTAACTCCGCTTTCTCGCACCGCACTTCGCTCCATTGTCCTGAGCAGCTATTTGGTTTTTCAACAGCATCTTAAGTGATGTGAGCGGACCATTGGCTGTGAGTCCGTGTAATTCATTAACTGTCTTGCCAAACTTATCATTAATCTTTTTTTTAGATTGTATGAATCTAGTTTAATCGTTTTATTCTCAAGTGGTAATTCTCTATTCTTGCTCTATCGACAACACGTCGCCAGCCAAGGAGATAAACCATGGCCACCATTTACGATTTAATTGAAACCTGGTTAACCAGTAATCAAGACTAAGGAGCAGGGCATGAGTCAACAACATCAAACAAGTCAGTACTTAACGAGCCAAAATGGCGCCCCAGTGGCCGACGATCAAAACTCACTGTCGGCGGGTGAACGTGGTCCTCTGCTATTACAAGATTGGCATTTAATTGAAAAGTTAGCCCATTTCAACCGTGAGCGTATTCCTGAGCGTATCGTGCATGCTAAAGGTACTGGGGTTTACGGCACATTTACGCTGACTAAAGATTTAAGCGATTACACCATTGCTGACCATTTCAATGGTGTTGGTAAGCAAACCGAAACCTTTATTCGTTTCTCAACCGTAGGTGGAGAAATGGGTTCTGCCGACGCAGAGCGCGATCCACGTGGCTTTGGTTTACGTTTTTATACTGCCCGTGGTAATCACGATATCGTGGGTAACAATACGCCGACCTTTTTCTTGCGAGATGGGATTAAGTTTCCAGACTTTATTCATACGCAAAAGCGTAATCCTAAGACAAACTTAAAAGATCCGCAGGCTATGTGGGACTTTTGGTCATTGAATCCTGAAGCTATGCATCAAGTGACCATTTTGATGTCGGATCGTGGTATTCCGGCGAACTACCGTCAAATGCACGGTTATGGTTCACACACTTTCTCGCTGTGGAATGCCAAGGGCGAGCGTTTCTGGGTAAAGTTCCACTTTAAATCGCAGCAAGGCGTGGTCAACTTAACCAATGAACAGGCTGATAAATTAAAAGGGATTGATCCCGATTCATCGCAGCGCGATATGGTGGTTGCTATTACTGATGGTAACTTCCCGCGTTGGACGGTTAATGTGCAGATTATGCCTGAGGCGGATGCCAATACTTACCATATCAATCCATTTGATTTAACTAAGGTTTGGCCGCATAGCGACTATCCATTACTTGAGATTGGTGTATTAGAGCTGAATCGTCTGCCACAAAACTACTTTGCTGAAGTTGAGCAAGTGGCATTGGCACCTAGTAATTTGGTCCCAGGCGTCGGGGCTTCACCAGACAAGATGTTACAAGCGCGTTTATTTGCCTACGCCGATGCGCAGCGTTACCGCATTGGTGCTAACTACAACCAATTGCCAGTGAATTGTCCGCATGCCGCTAAGGCAAATCACCATCAACGTGCAGGTGCGATGGCGGGTACACAATGTCCTTATCATGGCAGTCAAACGGGTGGCGACGCTTCGGCAAACTATGGCCCGAACAGCACTGCTGATGCCTTGGTTGAGCCAGTAAACTTTAGCGAACCACCATTGCGTTTAGAAGGTGAAGCGGCGCGTTACAGTCGTTATAACCAAGACGATTATACCCAAGCGGGTAATTTGTATCGCATCTTCTCTGAAGCTGAGAAAGCGCGCCTAGTGGCAACAATTTCGGGTTCATTAAGTCAAGCGAGTTTAGATGTGCAGCAACGTATGGTGGCGCATTTTACTCAAGCCGATGCGGATTACGGACAACGTATTAAACTGGCATTAGGTCTTTAAACTATTGCTGTTGCGAATGTTTGAATAATAGTAGAAACGATAAAACTGAGTAGAAAGCCTCTACTCAGTTTTTATTATCAGCGACAACAATATTAACATTCTCGTTAATGTGCTCTTAGGCCGCGATGAGTGCCGCGTTAGGGCTATTTAGCTGCTTTAACAATCCAAATGCTTGCTGCATTTTATCCTCGGTTACGATAAATCCTATAAATGTTTCATCCACGTCGAATGCTTTAATACAGCTTCCTTGAGCATCAATATCGACTTGCCAGCGATGGACGCCATTCACTGTTATACCGCTGAGCTGCATAGGTAACAGTGGCGTTTTCACTTTAATGAGCATGGCGGGAAAATTCACTGCTGTCGGTTGGTTCAGTAATGTGTTCGCCAGCGCATTGGCGCTCAGTAACGCAGGTTGCAAATAGGCCCTATTTTGGCCGTTGATTTGGGCGCAATCACCTAGCGCATAAATATGGGCATCGTTGGTTTGTAAGCATTCGTTAACGACGATACCTTTATTGACCTCTAGCCCCGCATGCTGGGCAAGTTGACTGTTAGGGATCAGTCCGGCTGCACAGATAACTGCATCACAAATAAACCGCTGGTCATTATCTAGGCACACAGAGATACTGCCATCTTGGTGTTGCAGTTGGCTGACTCGGGTTTGCAATTGCACTGTGACGTTATGCTGCGTTAGTACAGCGGTCAGTTTGTGGTTTAACATTTCGGGTAGCATATTCGGCATTAAGCTCGCTTGTGGATCGACCAAAAACACTTGCTTACCTGCAGTTGCTAAGTCCATTGCCAGTTCAACTCCGACCAAACCAGCACCGATAACCAGTACTCTCCTCGCGCCATGGATGTCTGCTTCGCAGGCCTGATACTCCATTAAGCTGTTAACTGTGTGGATGATATCGACGCCATCCCCCTCTATAGGCGGAATAAAGGGTTGTGCACCCGTGGCAAGCACTAATTTTTTGTACGCAATTTCGCGTCCTTGATGGCAACAGACTACCTGACGAACTTTATCTATTTTTATGACTTCACAGTGATTTATCACATCAATTTGTTGCTCATGTGCAAATTCAGTCGCGGTCAATTTTATTAGGTCTGACGCCATTTTTTTAAGGCTAAACACATGGCTTAAATCTGGTTTATGGTATTCGTCACCAGAGTCGGCTGTGATAACTGTAATCGGTTGTTCGCGGTTTAAACGTCGCAGTGTTTTGACTAGCTGATATGCCGCGAATCCACTGCCGATAATGACGATTGGCTTAGGCATTAGTCACCTCATTTTTTATGACAGCGAAAACGCTTTTACCTAGGCCACATTCGGGACAGAGGAAGTCTTCGGCCACTTGAGTCCAAGGTGTGCCAGCAATGACATCTTGATTAGGTTCTCCTTTTTTAGGGTCATAAACCCATTGGCAAACGGTGCAAATCATTGATTGTGTATCATTTAATTCGCACGCTTTTGTTGCAATCGGTGCCGTCATAGGGACGTTATTAGTAGCAGTATTTTCAGCTATTTGACTGGCTGTGGTGGCTTGGCTAGGTTTTGACATGACTTGATTAATGATAGAGCGACTATTAGCGCTATCGAGGGGCCGCAATGCCCATTCTCGCGCGATTCGCTGGCCGTGCTGACGGCATTCTTGCATCGCATCACGATCGGGACGCCATTTGACTTTTAATCCCACCGAGGTTTCAAAACCAGCATCCATCAAACGAGTGTGAATTCTATCGACTGCGCCGCCATTCCAGCCATAACTACCAAAAGCTGCCGCCTTTTTATTGCGAAAACGCAGGCCCGTAATTTCTTCAAGCATGGCGGCAATTTTAGGCATCATCACATTATTCATGGTGGATGAGCCGACTAAAATACCTTTTGACCTAAATGCCTGTGCAAGGATTTCGTTTTTATCATGACGTGCGACGTTATACACTTTTACCGCTACATTGGGGTCAACATCATGGATACCTTGAGCAATACCGTCGGCCATCATGCGAGTATTATTGGACATAGAGTCGTAGAAAATCGTGATACGGTCTTCTTGATAAGCGTCGGCCCAAGCTAAATATTGGTGAATAATTTGGGCTGGATTATCACGCCACACAATGCCGTGTGAAGTTGCGATCATATCTACAGGTAAATTAAAGCTTAATACTTCGTGAATTTTAGCCGTCACTAGGCTGCTAAAGGGTGTTAAAATGTTTGAGTAGTATCGTAGGCATTGCTCCATTAATTCATTTTGATCAACCTCATCATTGAATAAATGTTCGTCGCAATAGTGTTGGCCAAAGGCATCGTTACTGAATAAAACCGCATCTTCGGTGAGGTATGTCATCATGCTATCTGGCCAATGTAACATAGGTGCTTCGATAAATATCAGTTGCTTACCATTGCCTATCGCTAAACTATCCCCTGTCTTTACGGTAATGAAATTCCATTCTGGGTGGTGGTGATGTCCTACAATGGAGTCGACCGCATTTTCACTGCAGTAAATTGGAGTGTTAGGAATTTTGGCCATTAATGCAGTCAGGGCGCCTGAGTGGTCTTCCTCTGCATGGTTCATCACAATATAGTCTATGTCGGTTAAATTAATTTCAGCTTCAAGATTTTGTAAGAATTGCTGGCTAAAACGATGATCAACTGTATCAATTAACACGGTTTTTTCTTCACGGATAAGGTAGCTATTGTAGCTTGTGCCTTTAGTTATTTTGTACTCAGTACCATGAAAATCTTGCACTTCCCAATCGCGTTGACCCACCCAGTGGATATTGTTTTTTACATGAATAGTCATAAATACACCTGTGATAATTAATAATGAATGCGCTACGTAAATCTTGCTTATTTAGTTAAATCTCTTATTGCACTCACTATGCCAACATTCTAAGGTGTTGATTTTTATTTATATTAACGTATTTCAACATTTAAAATTACTTGCTGGTGTCATAATGACAATTTGATATTGTTCAAATTGACATTACACTGTTGTCAATATGACTTTATTTGACTGTGGATGTGCTATGAGTACCCATGCTGATTTAACTCAGTTAGCCTTAGATTTAACTGTCGGCGTGTCGACGCAAGACAGATTTGAGCGTTTGTTGGCAGTGGTCAGGCGGCGTGTCAATTGTGATGCTGCGGCATTATTGGCATTTCGGGAGCAGCAATTTGTCCCCTTGGCGATAGATGGGCTCTTTGCCGAAGTGTTAGGGCGGCGCTTTCAAATTAGTGAACATCCGAGATTAGAGGCTATCGCCCGTGCTGGCGATGTGGTTCGTTTCCCAGCCGACAGTGAACTTCCCGATCCGTATGATGGTTTAATTTCACATCATAGTGCGAACTTACATGTACATGCTTGCATTGGTTTACCACTAATCGCGAACGATCGCTTAATTGGGGCGCTCACCATTGATGGTTTTAACCCTCATCAGTTTGATGGTTTTAGTGATAGTGAGTTGCGTGTGATCAGCGCACTGGCCGCAGCCAGTCTTAATACTGCGTTATTGATGCAACAGCTAGAATCCCAAGTTGTTGAAGTTTCCAATGGCACTGAGGTGCTCAATCGTCCTGCTAGTCAGCAGGAGATCATAGGGCAATCCACACAGATCCAATCGCTAAAGCAGCAGATAAGTGCCGTGGCAGGCACTGATTTATCGGTATTAATTACCGGCGAAACTGGCGTGGGTAAGGAGTTAGTGGCCGCGGCGATACATAATCAATCGACCAGAGCCGATAAATCACTTATCTATTTGAACTGCGCTGCATTGCCGGAGTCCGTCGCCGAAAGCGAGTTATTTGGACATGTAAAAGGGGCATTTACGGGGGCAATCAGTCATAGGCAAGGCAAGTTTGAACTCGCTGACAAGGGGACCTTGTTTTTAGATGAAATCGGGGAGCTTCCCTTGGGGCTGCAAGCTAAGTTATTGAGGGTTTTACAATACGGTGAATTACAGCGAGTGGGCAGTGATAAGAGCCTAAAAGTTAATACTCGGATTATTGCCGCCACTAATCGAATTTTGCACCAAGAGGCAACGGAAGGGCGCTTTCGTTTCGATCTTTACCATAGGTTGAGCGTATTTCCTATCCACGTAGCACCATTAAGAGAGCGTGGGCAAGATATTGTTATGCTGACAGGTTTTTTTCTTGAACGTTGTAAAGCGAAGTTAGGACTCACCCATATCAATATCACACCCGCAGCGCAGCAGTTATTAGAGCAATACACGTGGCCGGGTAATGTGCGTGAGCTAGAGCATGCGATACACAGGGCTGCGGTGTTGGCGAAAGCCGAGCTAAAAACGGCTTACATCAGCTTAAGTAATAAACATTTTCAGCTCGATTCTTTGATGAATCAAGCACACAAAACAGTCGACGAAGATAGGCTATCAGATGCCGCAACGCCAGTCAGTGAATTAGCATTTAGGTCTGAGTCGGCCTGTCGTGAGGGACAATCGCAAGATCATTCCAGTGTTATGCTGGGGCTTAAGGCTGCGACTGAGAGATATCAGCGTCAACTTATTCGCCAAGTTTTAGCCGCGAATCAACAAAATTGGGCTGCGTGTGCAAGAATATTGCAAATCGATACAGGTAATTTGCACCGACTTGCAAAACGGTTAGGTTTAAAAGAATAAAATATTGCGTGAAGAAATTTTATTCTGCAGCAAAACCCCTGCCTCGATTCTTAGAAGAACAGGGTCGCGACACCCAGTAGTGCGAACAATACGGCGCAGCCACGGTGTATCCACAACATAGGCAATTTTTCAGCGCTGAAGTGGCCTGCGATCACTACGGGTACGTTAGCAAGCAGCATGCCTAAGGTTGTGCCAGCAACCACCATAGTTAATGAATCGTATTTTGCGGCTAATACCACAGTTGCGATTTGCGTTTTATCCCCCATTTCGGCGATAAAAAACAGAATAAAGGTGGCGAGAAAGGGGCCCATTTTATAGAAACGGCTCTCTTCTGCATCGACTTTATCGGGGATTAACACCCAAAGAGCGATCGCAAAGAATGACGCAGCCACTAAATAACGTGCAAGATCTGGGCTTACCCAGTTAATGGCCCATTGACCAATCCAAGCTGCGGCAAAATGGTTAAATAATGTCGACAGCAAAATACCTAAAATAATGGCGGTTTTATTTTTAAATCTTGCGGCGAGGATTAGTGCAAGTAATTGAGTTTTATCACCAATTTCGGCGATAGCAACCGTAAAGGTTGAGGCAAGTAGGGCTTCCAAGTGTGATCCTTTAGGGGTGGTTATGACATAAGCACAATAAACCGTCCACCCCTAGGTGCGGTCATTGTGCTCAGGTCTTGCTGGGCAAATCTATGATTTGCTGTGAACACCATGGCATGTTGCCAAGTATGTTGATGTTCACCCTAGATGACGATGGCTCGAAATCCAGTTAGCTACTCCCCCGAAGCGAGGTGGGCATTATACCTAGGTAAGATTTAGTTTCAAGCACGAGTTTATAACAGTAGGTGCTGATAAATGTTTGACGGGTGTCAGAAAAATACCGATCCACATTCTGTAACTTAATGAATATAAATGAATTATTTTTTGACAACGTTGTCTTTTGTTGCTAATTTAGCCAAGTCATTTCTACTTGGTTACATACTGTTAACTCGTAGTGACTCAATGATAACGACTGTATTTGGCAAACTAATTGAAAAGTTAGGACGCAAAGCTTCCGGTCTAAGGTTGTAAATGGATTTTTTAGTGAACTAAGATAGCGGAGTTGCCGCAGAATTCGATTTCTGTGAAAGATAAACGACTGCTGTTTAATGCTGTTGTTTGCCCAAATACCACTTTTATATCTAAGCCTATCATTATGTTTAGGATGATAGGCAATCAATGGAGTGCATTAAAGTGGCAAATTCTACTGTTTTTTCCCCTATTTCTAAATTGAGTTTATTGGCCGCGGCAGTAATGGCGACGAATGCGTTTGTGAGTATCTCTGCGCAGGCGCACGGTTATGTTGTGGCACCAGAATCGCGTTCATATGCCTGTAAAGCAGGTAAAAATGCCAATTGTGGCGCGGTGCAATGGGAGCCGCAAAGTGTTGAGGGGCCATCGGGTTTTCCTGAATCAGGTCCTGCTGATGGCAAACTGGCGAGTGCTGGCAATGGTGCTTTTTCACCTTTGGATGAACAAAGTCCGAGCCGTTGGGCAAAGACGGATATTAAAGCGGGCTGGAATAAGTTCAGTTGGCAGTTCACAGCAAACCATGTCACCCGTAATTGGCGTTACTATTTAACTCGCCAAGATTGGAACCCAAACCAAGCTTTGAGCCGAGCGAGCTTTGACTTAGCCCCCTTTTGCGTAGTTGATGGTGGTATGGAGCAGCCGCCTAAGTTAGTGACCCATGACTGCTACGTGCCAGAAGGTCGCAGTGGTTATCAAGTGATCTTGGCCGTGTGGGAAGTGGGAGATACGACGAATAGTTTCTACAATGCTATCGATGTGAACTTGGGCTCGGGTCCTGTTGTGCCGAGTGAATGGCAAGATGTGGGGGATATCAATCCGTCACTCGATCTAAAAGCAGGCGATAAAGTGATGACCCGGGTGTTTGACGCCAATGGTGAGCAAGCGGCTAAGCAAACAGTCATTACCATTAGCGATGCGACTCAAGGTGATAAACAAAATTGGCCTTTCCTATTAGCAAGCGCGATTAATGCCCAGCAGTCCCAGTTAAAAGCGGGACAAAAAAATGCATCGGGTGTGATTGAGCCTGTGTATGGCAAAAACGACATTTTTACAGCGAAAAACTCAGGTATTGAGCGTGTCGAAGTAGGATTTGATTTAGCTCCTGCTCCGGGCAACAGCTTAGAAGTCACTTCACTTGCCGATGATTATCAAATTATCGATGGTGCGGCGAAGGTCAGCTTTGATGTGACCAGTAACGCCGAGATGCTAGTGTCAGCGTATTTGTTTAGCCATGATGGCACAGCGGCAGGTTTTGTGAGCCAAACTGTTAACAATACCAGTGCTAGCTTAGTGTTAGACGTCGTTGAGCCTAAAGCTGGGCATTATCATTTGCAGGTAAAAGCTGAGCCTAAACAAGGTGATGTTATTCAGCAGAACTTTGATCTCTTCTTAAAGGACCAAGCTCCTGCACCAGAAGCTGATTTTGTATTCCCAGCAGGCGTGAAAGGTTACGTTGCAGGTACTACAGTGTTACAGCCTAAAAATGGCAAAGTGTATCAATGTAAGCCATTCCCTTATAGCGGCTATTGCGTGCAGTGGTCGGCTTCTGCCACTGGATTTGAACCAGGTGTTGGCGCTTCTTGGGCTATGGCGTGGACTGAGCTGTAAATTAACTTTTTGAGTTAATCAATTCTCAACATGATGTGATTGGGCTTAAACATATCCGTGTGTTTAAGCCCTTTTTGTCTGCATCGGATGGAAAAAGACCGGCTTTATTTTGATTCGAGCCTAATACAAGATTACAGGTATTCTCAACAAAGGTAGCGCTTTTGTTGGCTTGTATATTTTCGTTTATCACAGCGCTATTAAGTTGTTACCGTACCGTTTGCTGCCCTTCTTTGTTCACAACTGGCTTGCCCACTGGGTTTGGCTCTGTTAATGTCCCAAACTATCTATTTAATCGATGCTTATATCGGTACATTAATTTGGGCTATCACAATTGAAAGTCATGCCATTTTTCAATAATCGATTTAGTTAGCCTCAATGGCTACTGGGTTGAAACATTCAAAAGCTATTGGGGCCAATTGATCTGCTAGGTCGAGATCTGATTGGATGCTTTAAGTGATGTGTCGCTTATTTCGATTTAAGACGCAAGGCTTTATCGGTTCAAATCTTACTCAAATAAAATAATAATTAATTATTGAACAGGACTATTGTGTGAATTCAAAAATGTTAGGCTCGATCGCCATCGTTGCCGGGACGGCCATTGGCGCAGGTATGTTAGCGTTACCTTTAGCCACAGCGGCTTTAGGTATTATCCCTGCTTTAGTGTTACTCGTCGTTATTTGGGGCGTGTCCGCCTATACCTCATTACTTATGCTCGAAATTAACTTACGCACTGGCGTGGGGGATAACGTGCATGCTATTACGGGTAAGTTACTGGGTAAAAAAGGTCAAATAATTCAAGGTGCTTCTTTCCTGAGTTTATTATTTGCTTTGACCGCGGCTTATCTCACCGGCGGCTCTTCGTTATTAGTGCTTAAAGCGAAGAACATGTTCGATATCGTGCTCGATAATCAAGTCGCAGTGTTGTTATTTACACTCGTGCTCGGTGGCTTTGCGGCGCTAGGTGTTGCTTGGGTCGATAAAGTTTCACGTTTCCTATTTTCGTTAATGATTCTATTGCTCGTGGTGGTGGTATTATTTTTATTGCCCGAAGTCAGTATTGCTAGCATGGCAACTGGCGCGATTGCCGAGTCTATGACCAGCAATTGGATGGCGGCAATTCCCGTAGTGTTTACTTCGTTTGGTTTCCACGTCTGTATCGCCACTTTAGTGCGTTATCTCGATGGCGATGCGGTATCACTGCGTAAAGTGTTGTTAATCGGCTCGACGATCCCACTTGCTTGTTATGTTCTGTGGTTATTGGTGACTTTAGGCACTGTCGGCGGATATGAGGTGAATAGTTTTGAAGGTTCACTACCTTCACTCGTCACGGCATTGCAGGATATTGCTCATACGCCTTGGATCAGCAAATGTATTTCATTATTCGCTGACTTAGCTTTAGTGACCTCATTCCTCGGTGTGACCTTAAGTTTATATGACTTTATCGCCGAATTAACTCGTGCCAAAGAAACGTTTGCCGGTCGTATTCAAACTTGGTTACTCACCTTTATTCCGCCTGTCTTGTGTGCCTTGTATTTGCCTGAAGGCTTTGTGGCGGTACTGGGATTTGCTGCCGTACCATTGGTCGTGATGATTATCTTCTTGCCCATTGTTATGGCACTGCGTCAACGTCAGTCGCAGCTTGGGGGTTATCAAGTGTCTGGCGGATCTGTTGCGTTAGTCATTGCAGGTTTGTTAGGTGCCGTGATTGTGGGTGCTCAGCTATTTGTTGGGATCTAATTCATTGCGATAGGTGAGGCCTTTTAGCGAAAGCGTCCGGGTAACTTTGATTAAATGTATTTGCTTTGTAAGCGAGTTTTTCAGAGTCTGTTATAGAGAGTGTCGCATGTGATAAAGTCAGGCCCCGGCCTGACTTTTTGCTTTTTAGGTTTTAAAGCGAGTGATGCTGGGTTTTAGCACAGTTATTTAAAATTAAAACAACGCTATTAAAACGAGAAAATGGCCCAGCTTGCGCGTGGCTTCATTCACATCAAACGGACTTAACACAATGAAAAAATGGTTACTCACAGTTGCCGTGGCCGCTAGTTTTGGCGCACAGGCTGACGAAGGTATGTGGCAGCCCTATCAACTGCCTGCTATGGCTGATGAGCTAAAAGCAAAAGGCCTTGAAATTGATGCAAAATCGATTTCTAAACTCACCGAATTCCCTATGAATGCCGTGATAAGCCTCGGCGGTTGCACTGCATCATTTGTATCGCCAAAGGGCCTAGTCGTGACTAACCATCACTGTGCCTATGGAGCGATTCAATACAACTCCACTCCTGAGAAAAATCTGCTGCAGGATGGTTTTTTAGCTAAGACCTTCGCCGATGAATTACCTGCGACCCCTGGCTCACGTGTCTATGTGACTGAAGATGTAACTAATGTCACTGAGCGAGTTAAAAATGGGCTTGAAGGTAAAGTGGGCAGCGCCTTCTATCAAGGCATTGAAAGCCAAGAAAAAGCGTTAGTCGCTGAATGTGAAAAAGAAGATGGCTACCGTTGTCAAGTTTATAGCTTCCACGGTGGCCTCGAATATTACCTAGTAAAACAACTAGAAATCCGTGATGTTCGCTTAGTTTATAACCCCGCCGCGAGCGTGGGTAAGTACGGCGGGAATTTGGACAACTGGATGTGGCCACGTCACACAGGCGATTTTTCTTTCTACCGTGCTTATGTCTCTAAAGCGGGTAAACCCGCAGAGTTTAGTGCTGACAACGTGCCTTATGAGCCAAAAAGTTTCTTAAAAGTATCGGCTAAAGGTGTGAGCGAAGGTGATTTTGTGATGGTTGCAGGCTACCCAGGTCGCACCAACAGATATCGCACAGCCACTGAAGTTCAAAATGAGTTTGAGTGGGCTTATCCCGAAGGCAAAATGCTGCGTGAACGCTTTATTGAAATCATTAAAGAAACCGCGCCAGAGGGCAGCGACGAGCGTATTAAGTACGAGAGTCAAATTGCTGGCCTTGCAAATTACGCGAAAAACTTCACTTCTATGATCGAGTTTTACGGTAAATCAACCATGTTGGCCGACCGTAAAGCCCTCGAAGCTAAGCTTGCGGCGTGGATAGCCAAAGACAGCAGTCGTGAAGCGAAATACGGTAAAACCTTAGCGGAATTAGATGCCTTGATTGCCAAAGGCAAAACGCATCAAGAGCGTGACATGATCTTAAGCTACATAGGCAGTACGACTATGTTGCCGACGGCGCGCAGCTTATATCGCCTCGCGAACGAGAAACAACTGCCAGATATGCAGCGTGAACCGGGCTTCCAAGATCGTGATATGACACGTCTAAAAGCCAGCATGGAGCGTATCGACCGTCGTTATGCGCCAAGCGTTGATAAAGCGGTATTGCTCGACATGCTAAAACGCTACGCCGCACTGCCAGAAGATCAGCGCCTACCCGCATTGGATAAAGCCTTTGGTATCGATAAAAAGTTTAGTGAAGCTAAGCTTTCGAAAACCTTAGATAAAATGTACGCCAAAACTGAGTTAGGTAAGAAAGACGTTCGTCTGGCGTGGATGGATAAATCCGTTGCCGATTTTAAAGCCTCTAAAGATCCTTTCATTCAATTCGCTGTCGCTATGTATGACACAGATATGGCCGAAGAAAAGAAAGAAAAAGAATTAGCGGGTGAACTAATGAAGGTGCGTCCGCAATATATGGATGCCATTATTGCTTACAACCTAGAGCAGGGTAAGCCTGTGTATGCCGATGCTAACTCTAGCCTGCGTGTCACAGTTGGCCATGTGAAAGGCTATTCGCCAAAAGACGGTTTAGTGGCCGTGCCATTCACTCGCCTTGAAGGCATAGTGCAAAAGGACACGGGTGTTGACCCATTCGATGCACCGAAGAAAGAGTTAGAGCTGATTAAGCAGAAGCAATATGGTGATTTCTATATGAAATCAATAGATTCTGTACCAGTAAACTTTTTATCAACTTTAGATACTACTGGCGGAAATTCTGGCTCACCGACCTTAAACGGCCGTGCTGAATTAGTGGGCCTGTTGTTCGATGGTGTGTATGAAAGCATTATCGGCGGTTGGGCATTTGATAACGAGATTAACCGTTCTATTCATGTCGACAGCCGTTATATGCTGTGGGTAATGAAGTATTTAGATCATGCCGACAATTTATTAGCTGAGATGGAAATCGTTAAGTAATCCATTGCCGCACCAGCAATGGTGCGGCCTATAATGGCATAGTGAATTTGGATTATCAGCATTCAAGTGCGATTTAGTGCTTTAAGAATACTGAAATAACAAGACAACAAAATAGCGATAAACTCACTGGGTTTATCGCTATTTTTTTGTGCAATGACTGCTGATAGCTGTTGAGATAGCTTCGCTATGGTATTAGCTCACCGACTCGCAGCAAGTCCATCCGTGGATGCTCGACCGCCCCGTCCATGGGGCGGACGGTCGTCTCGCAAATCACCATAGCTCGCCTTTTTAGCATTAGCGGAACCTGTAGATTTAAAAGATTACGTAACATACTTTTGGACATTTTCGAGTTACGGTAACGGGCTGATTTCTACCCTTCGGATAACTTCTGGCATCCTAAAACGTCAAAGACCACCGTTGTCGGCGATGGTCGGCGTGACAGGAAATGGACAATTCCTTGCACCAGAGAACTGTGTTACCAGATTTACTTTATTCAGGATTCTCGACAAAGTATGCAGAATCCTGAACACCCATAATGGGGTTGTCCCATACAGCCTTAATCTAATAACCCTTATAAAAACCGTACTTTCTTCTAATGTGTAACTGTTATGGGGCTGTGCAAGGCCTCTTCGCCAGAATACTGGGTATAGCTCGAAGTTTTCACGGTCGATGAAGGTTGATAATACAGATAGCTAAGATAGAATCGGTCTGTATAAAAATGGAGCATTTTTTCTTACCTAGAACTAGGCAATTCGCTTTGTCGCTGACGATTCTGTTAGAAGAATATAATAAAAAGCCATTGCCAAAAAGGACTTACAATAGAGGCCAAACGTTGTTCTCAATCTAGAATTATTTGGTCTAGCGCCGTAACTATCAGGTATTATCATTACCTGAACAAACCAGTAAAAAAAATCGGTTACTCGAAAGAGAAGTCAACCTGTGTCAGCGCCGATGTAAAAATGACCCACTAACGCCGATTTAAAATTGACCCACCTGAGTCAAACTATCCGTTCGTAACATGGACAAAGCGGCGGATTATGATCAATCAGGAGCAACTAGTGGAAATACACGTTTTACATCAGCAAGGGCGAAGCATCCGCCGCATCGCAAAGGATATGGGTATATCAAGGAATACCGTTCGCACTTATCTTCGAAATAAAGACAAAGCGCCTGTGTATCCCGAGCGTATATCCCGACCAACCAAGCTACAGCCTTACCATGACTACTTGCGTACTCGGATTGAAGCCGCAAAGCCTTATTGGATACCCGCAACCGTCTTACTGCGTGAGTTGAAATCTCTCGGTTACGAGGGCGGTATAACGATGCTCAAAGAGCACATCAAACAGTACAAACCTAGTGCGCCAGTCGATCCTGTGGTTCGATTCGAGACATTGCCAGGTGAGCAGATGCAAGTCGACTTCACGACTATCACGCATTACGGTGTACGTGTTAAAGCCTTCGTGGCAACGCTGGGTTATAGCAGAGCGACGTTCGTTCGCTTTAGTGAACGAGAGCGCCAAGAAGACTGGATAGAAGGTCTTGAAGAAGCATTTGAATACTTCGGTGGCGTCCCCAAAGAAGTGTTGTTCGATAATGCGAAAGCCATCATGATAGAGCGTGATGCATACGGTGAAGGTAAGCACCGCTGGAATCCTGCACTGCTCTCCGCAGCCAAGAAATACAACTTTAAACCAAGAGCTTGTCGTCCATATCGCGCAAAGACCAAAGGAAAAGTGGAGCGATTCAACTCTTACTTGAAGAATAGCTTCGTCACTCCGCTTGCGGCGACACTCAAGCAGCATGGTCTTAAAATTACCATCGATGTTCTTAATGGACATATCGGCGCATGGCTAGAAACCGTCGCTCATCAACGAACTCATGGTACGACAGGTGCAAAGCCTCAGGTTCTCTTGGATGAAGAGCGCTTTGCACTTCAGTCGCTACCATCGCCGAGACGCCCAACCGCATCACCTACAATCAGCGATAGTGTGATACCACTCGAAAGCTTCCAGCACCCTCTCTCAACCTATGACGCGCTGTTGGAGGTGCGAGTATGAACCTTCAAATGAATCGCATTGAAGCTGCCTGTGCCGCGCTGAAGTTACAAGCTATCGGTCAGGAATGGCCGAGACTGGCAGAAATCGCCAATAGCCGTGAACTGAGCCTAGCCGATTACTTAGAGTCACTTCTGAGCGCAGAGCTGGAAGTGAGAGCAGAACGCACAAGAGCCACACTAACTAAGTTCGCCAGCTTCCCAATGGAAAAAACGTTCGATGATTATGACTTCAAGTTCGCAACGGGTGCGCCGAGAAAACAGCTCAAGGAACTAACAGGGCTAGCGTTCATAGAGCGAAAGGAAAACGTGGTATTACTTGGGCCAAGTGGCGTCGGCAAGAGCCACCTTGCAGTGAGTCTTGGTCAACTCGCTGTCCAAAAAGGTTTTAAAACGCGGTTCATCACGGCAGCAGACTTGATGCTTCAACTCTCTACTGCGAAAGCTCAAGGTAAACTAGACAGTTACTTGAGGCGCAGTGTACTTGCTCCCAGACTGCTTATCGTCGATGAAATCGGGTATCTACCGTTCGGCAGAGAAGAGGCCAACTTGTTCTTTAACGTCATCGCCAAACGTTATGAGCAAGGCAGTATTATCGTGACCAGTAACTTGCCGTTCTCTCAATGGTCAAATGCGTTCGCCGACGATACAACACTGACGGCAGCACTGCTCGATAGGCTTCTTCATCACTCACACATCGTACAAATCAGCGGTGAGAGCTATCGATTAAAAGGAAAAAAGGCGGCTGGAACCATACCAGCGGCTCTAGAAAGTCTATCTGAAGGTAAAGGTTAATTACGTGGGTGGGTCAATTTTACTTCGGCGATAACGCCGATAAGTGGGTCAATTTTAAACTGGCGTTGACACCTGTTGCAGTCTATCCTCAAATAAAGGCTTAACGCGATTTTTTACATTCATAATTAGGGTAAACTAATCATAGAAATACAAACAATAATGGAATAAAAACGTAGTGAGAAGTTGGCAACCTCTGAGAAAACAAAGAAATGAGGCAGTGATAGCTGGAATAGAATGGCTTTCGGGGAAGGTTATCACCCATCATGAGCCTATAAGTGTTAGCAAAAGAGGCATGATGATATGACAAATTTTCATACCAGACAGCACCATATCGATATGTTCCCTTGGAATGACAGTTTCAACACAGGTATAGATGAAATTGACCAGCAGCACAAACAGTTGGTTTTCCTGCTTAATCAAGTTCCAAACCATATTATTTTTCAGCAGGAAGAGCCTCCTTTACGCAGCATTATTGATGAACTGGTTGATTACGCTGCCTACCATTTCCAGAGTGAAGAAAACCATTGGCTAGCGATATTGCCTGATGTCCATGAAACTGTCAGTCACAGAGATAGCCATAGTCGCTTTATTGAACGCATACAAGAGTTCAAATTGAAGTCAGACATTATACCAACAGAGCAGTGGCTGGAAGAGCTACTGTCTTTTTTAGCCAGTTGGCTGGCGGCTCATATTCTGGAAAGTGATAAGCACATGGCTTTGCTTGTAAATGCCGTCGAGTCTGGCATGTCTGTTGAGGAAGCTCGCCAGTGGACTGACGAGCAAATGCGGGACTCAACAAAAGCCATTATAAACATCATTATTGCTTCGTATAAAAACTTAAGTGCCAGCGCATTACGCCTGATGCGTGAAATTAAACACGGGAACCTCACCCAGACGAAACTCTCAAACAGCGAGCTTCGGTTACAACAGGCGATGGAATATGCCCAGATTGGCTACTGGTCACTCGGCTACAACAGTGAAGTGGCGGATTGGTCTCCCGAGATATTTAACCTGTTTGGCCTGCCAGAAGGCTCTGTCCCCAGCCCGGATTCGCTCTGTAGCATCATGCATAAGGATTACCATATCCCTTTCCTTAACTCTATGCAGGAGTGTTTCCAGACCGGAAAAGAGCATTATGTTGAATATCCTATAATCCGGCCAAGCGATGGGAAAGAGCGCTGGATAGAGTGCCGTGGTAGAGTAACCTATCATGACGATGGAACACCCGACAGGATAGCGGGCTTTGTTCAGGATATCACTCAGCGTAAGGACAGCGAAAAGCAAATCACAGAGCTCGCATATTATGATTCATTAACGGGGCTACCAAACCGACGGCTACTATTTGACAGGCTGCACCAGACTATTGCGGCTTGCAAACGCCGCAACCAGAACAATGCGTTATTATTTTTAGATATTGATAATTTTAAAAAGATAAATGACCAGCATGGGCATGAGTATGGAGACGCGCTTCTTAAGAACGTCGCCTTACGCATCAGACAGTGTATTCGCGATGGTGATACGTTAGCCCGTTTGTCGGGTGATGAATTCGTTGTCATTCTTCCCGGTCTGGATGCCAACTCTATGGATGCAGCCACTCAGGCTGAAGTTGTGGCGACAAAATTGTCGGACGTACTTGCTGAAACCTGCCAGCTACAAAATATCCAGTATAAAAGTGGTGTAAGCATTGGTATTGCGCTCTTTTCTGATAGCAAGCAAACCGAATCAGAACTTTTAAAACAGGCCGATATGGCTATGTATAAGGCAAAACAATCGGGAAAAAACGCGGTTTGTTTCTTTGACCCACAAATGCAGAATGAAGTCATGGAGCACGCCCAGTTGGAGGATGACCTGCAAAAAGCGATTCAAGGGCAGGAATTTGTTCTCCACTATCAACCTCAGGTTAACCAGAAAAACCACGTGTGTGGGGCAGAAACATTGGTTCGCTGGCAACACACTGACAAAGGCTTGGTTGGGCCTGATAGGTTTATTTCTCTTGCAGAAAAAACCGGGCTCATCGTTCCCCTTGGTAACTGGGTACTCAAGTCAGCCTGTAAACAGTTGAGTTTATGGCAGGAGAGAGCAGAAACCCAACACCTGACACTTTCCGTCAATGTAAGTGCCAGACAGTTTCATGATCCGCAGTTCATACCTCTGGTTTGTCAGTTACTCGAAAAGTATCACCTGCCAAGAGGCAAGCTACGTTTAGAGCTCACAGAAACGATGATGGTCGATGATATGGATAAAACGATTTCATCCATGAACGTCCTCAGAAAAAAAGGTGTGCACTTTGCTCTGGATGACTTTGGTACCGGATACTCATCACTTCGATATCTCAAAAGACTCCCCCTAAGCCAGCTAAAGATTGACCGCTCGTTTGTGGTTGATTTAGAGTCAGATGTCAATGACCAGTCTATCGTCAAAACGATTATATACCCAATCAACCTGAAGATGCGTGGGTAAAGAGCTGAAAATTATCATTGATCCGCGACGCTAAACTTTCACCAATATCGGGTAATGTTTCTTTGAAAAATTTATCCAGTGCGGACCTGAAATCTCGCTTATTTTTGAAGTACACGCTGTTCCTCGCGTGCTCATTCATGACCTTCCACAGTCTTTCTATCGGATTGAGGTTCGGGCTGTAAGGCGGTAAATAATGCAACTCAATATTGTGCGAA
>NZ_JAKKRO010000060.1:0-31513 GCF_025654235.1 Shewanella sp. SM32
CGCGCCATCAAACCGTTCGTGATTGGTCGCAAGGCGTGGTTGTTCGCCAATACCAAGACGGGAGCACAAGCCAGTGCGGCACTGTACAGCCTGGTCGAGACCTCAAAAATCAACGGACTGGAGCCGTATGATTACCTATGCCGCTTATTAACCGAGCTACCCAAAGCCAACACCCAAGAGAAACTACAGCAACTCCTGCCTTACTGATCACCAGCCACACCGCAAGGTGTGGTTGGCGTTACGCTTACATAACACCCGCCTAAGGAGCAGACAACGCGACTACCAAACTCAATCACAACAGCCGTAACCACATCGCAGTTGAATGGGACAGGAAACGCCACACGTTGACAGTCCCTTATGAGACGCCTATTAAGCTTTATGAGGCGCTTGTTAAGCTTTATGAGACACTTATTAAGCTTTGTGAACCAAACGTTTACAACAAAGATCATTTCCCTTGCCTGTAACGTAGATGACAGCTTGGTTGCGAGAGTTAACTAACGAATTTAAAAGGATTGTATTGTACTTATCTTTAGTAAATTTATTGGATGAGACATCTAGATCCGCTAAGGTCCCCGCCAAATAATCAGGAATTCGAATTAACTCATCATAATGGTTTTTCCCAGACTTCTCTGGTTCTGGGAATAGAAACTGAGGGGTATCTAACATTAACACTGAATTTTCTTTTCGCTCAAAGTGTACAGAATAACTCTGTAAAAATAAAAAGTATGATAGGTCAAAAGCAAAACTATCATATCGCTCAAGCAGCGCATCTCTGTCAGAAATCCACTGAATATATTTGGGCTTTTTAGCTATAGCTAAAACTTCAAAAACGACACTAGCAAATGCTGACACTATGTAAATTTGACGGGCTAATTTTGAATTAAAGTTTTTCTTTGAGAAATCAGCTTCAAAAGCTCTAACTCTTTTCATGACTCCATCAACATAGCCGTTTTGAAATGTTGAGTTACTTGCGATATCTGATACTACATTGCGAAACGCTGGTAAGAATGACAGCATATTTTCATCTGTAGCATAATCTCTAAGCAAGTTAGCCTTTCGGTCAATTACGAAAGTAAACGAAAAGGTAACTGGGGAATTAATATATTGTAAGAATTCGACAGATACCGTCCGAGTTGATTTTATGTCTTTAGGGGCAAAGTGATTGATATATTCTTTGATATTATCCAGCTTGTCGTGATGTAAGAGAACTGTAAATGACACTGTGTCATTTTGCTTAGTTTTGTCCCCGAAACAATAATCCGAAATAACATACCAAGCAGCCCCGTCAGGCATGGAACTTAGCCAGTGCTCTAGGTCATCTTTTGCAGACTGATTTACAGTCTTCTTTAAAGGAATCAACAGTTCTAACATATATCCTCTGTGAAGCTTAACGTCTTAATCATGCGCACGCGGCTGATAAATCACTTTTATCTTGTTTCTTAGCCAAGTGATTTTGGGGTTGTGGCTGTTTCTCTTATGCCAAATCAAGGTAAAAGGAATGGCGAGTTTATCAAGATATTCGCCACTTAACGGGATCGGGCGACTGACTAAGTCAGGATGTAATTGGCGAGCATATTGCTCACAATATTGTGGCGCAATTGCCATCATGCTGTGGTGAGGCTCTGCCGCGACAAACAGTGACTGCTCAAAACTGGCCAAGGTCAGCACAATATTGCGACTTAACCCAAGCTCAATAAGCACATCATCCAAGGCCCAGGTTTCGCTCTTTTCCCACAAGATATTGATATGCGAATATTTAAGAAAGGTGTCTATATTCCACTCTTCCTGTAAGGCGGGATGATCGCGGCGTAAATACACCTGAGGAAGATCGGTAAATAAAACCTCAAAATCGATAAAATAGGGTAATAAATCAAGGGATTCCTTGGAACGGGGATGACTTTCTCGGCCGGTAAACCCCATATCAGCTTCACCACGCACAATCGCTTCGAGTGAATCGTAATCCCAATTTCGTACCTTCACCTTTGCATCAGGGTATTGAGTATAAATGGCCTGAGTCAGCTCATTAAGCATGATAAGCAACAAAGGCGACTCAAGCATCAACTCGAAGGTGAGCCCTTTGGTCATCTCGTCACCGCGCTTAGCCATCAGTTGCTTACCCATTTGCAACCATTCGGATAACTCCTGCTCCATACCGTGAGCCAATGGCGTTAACTGAAATCCCTGCGGCGTTTTGACAAATAAGGGATCGTCAAACCAATCCCGTAATTTGGCCAGCGACTTACTCACAGTGGATGGCGTGACATTGAGCTTTTTGGCAGTCTTAGAGACACTCCGCTCCTGTAATAAAAGCTGCAAAATAAACAATAAGTTAAGATCTAGCCGACTCAGGGATTTGGTCATTAATTACAATTTCCGGCAATTTAGGAACCGCTAAGATCAGTGTAATGCTCACCAGCGCACCGACAGCGAGGATCACTAATAATATATTAATCGCACTCACTTCGAGCAGACCCATCACCCAAATATATAAAGCTGAAGTACACACTTGGGCAATTCCCAGTAAAGAGCTGGCAACTCCAGCCCGAGCCACAAATGGGCTGAGCGCCTGACTCATGGTGACCCCAAATCCAATCGCAAACCCCGAACACACAAAACTAAAACCTAGCAGGTTGAATGACTGACTAACCCCGCCCAATTGAGTCAAGATCAACACCAGTGCTGCGGCGGCAAATAATGTCTGAGAGAACAAAATTAACGATTTTTCTTTAAACAAGTTAAGCAAAAAGGGCGTCGAAAATGAGGCAACCATACTCACAAATGCTGTCATAGCCATAGTGTTGGAATATTGTCCACGGTCAAACCCCATCTGCCCCATGATCAACATGGGAGAGACATTTACATAGCTTAAAATCGTGGTCACACCTAAAGTCGTTATCACCACACGACTGAGAAAAAACCGCTGTTTAAAGGATTCTTTATACCCACCTGGCTCAACTGTGGTGTGAAGTTGCGGTTTAGGATAGGTTTCGCGTAATACAAAAATACACAGGGTTAAGACCATTAATCCCATCCCCGCCATAGTGTTAAATAGGCTAGGCCATGGGAATTTAAGCATAATTAAATGGCCTATCACAGGCGCTATCACAGGGATAATGCAAGTCACGCCATTGACCATAGAGAGCACTTTTGCTCGGCGCTTATCGTCTAATACATCACGCAAAATCGCAAAAGCCACTACATAGCAAGAACCAGCACCTATCCCTTGTGCAAAGCGTGCCATTAAAAAGAGATCACTGGTTTGCGCACTACCGGCAAAGTAAGAGGCAATAGCAAACAAAAATGCGCCAAACAAGGTAATGGGTTTACGCCCAATCCTATCGGCTAAGCTCCCCGCAAACAGCATAGTGGTCGCCATGCCCGCAAGATACACAGAAAAAGCAATATGCAGCTGCGCCTCACTCGCCCCTAAATCCTGCGCAATTTGCGGCAAACCGATCAAGTACATATCTATCCCTGTCGGGTACAAAAGCACTAGACAAAAACTGCACAATAGATATCGAAACATATACCTCACCCCATTAGCCATCTCACACATTAGTTGCGCCTAGCCTAGTTTCACTCGCGCAGATCTGTGAGTGGCATTTTCGACAACAGGTATTTCCATTGACGACCTATGGGAGGACATAACACCACGAACGAGGAAGAAAAGTTGGTAACAGAACTGAAGAAGGAAAGGGGTAGAAAAATATCCCCTGCGGTTTGCGACCACAGGGGATATGTCGGTGAATGATCAGTCTACTATTCTATGAGCCCAACACTCATTGCTGAGGTTCTGGCGGTGCAGGAAGGACTTGGATCATTAAACTGCTATCGTCTTGCAGATATTGCTGCGCCAATTTATTAAGTTCTGCAACTGTCATCTGCTGCGCTAACGCTTGCCTTTGTTTAAAGGCAGCAAAACGACTAGGATGACTCTGGGCAGTTGAGGTGAGATCTAACCAAAAACCATTGGTTTGCGGCGCAGCTTGCATCCACTCAAGCACAGGTTGGCGGGCTCGATTAAGTAAGTCCTCACTGATCCCCGAAGGCGCTTTAACTTGCTTAACTGCGGCGGTGAAATACTCGGCAACCGTTGGCAACATAGCTTGAGTCGTCACGCTAAACAAACCTAAGTAACCATAACCGCTGGCATTGAAATCGTTATAAGAAAAGGCCGATGGCGAATAACTCGCGCCCGCCTTCTCCCTCACGTTTTCCGTTAATAGAATGCTTAGCACTTGCTCCAGCAGACCCAATCCCGCGTGTTGACTCAAGTGAGTCATGTCCGTTGTAGGCCATACCATGGCAAGTGCCGCCATATCCAGTTGACCATAATGGGTTAATGTTTTCTGAACGGGCACTTTCGGAAACACAGGTACTATCGACTGAGCATTAGCAATAGGGCTACGCTTAATGGCGCCAAGCGTTTCAGCCACAGCAGCAATGGCACTCGCTTCATCAAAATCGCCCACAATAGCGAGTTCAATCGCCCCTTGCTCGACGGCCGAATGGAAACTCGGCGCTAATTCTCCAAAGTGACGTTTGAGAATTTCTTCAGGCTCACCATAACCATAGCGTTTATCACCATTATGGGAGATACGGGCAAACTGATTAGAAAACTCAGATTGTGGGTTGCTATGAATACTTTGTTGCTCGGCAATCACTTGTTCACGAAACAATTGCTCAGCCTGCTTATCCATACCCGGCTCAATTAAATAAGCCGTCATTAAGCCAAGCTGCGTGCGTAGCTCTGCGGCATTAGTGCTAATCTCGCCGCCAAAACTTTGCTCACGCAGGCCTAAGTTGATGGAAATATCTTGCCCAGCAAAAATATCCTGCAGACTGTCATAATCATGGGCCTTGAGCCCACCCTGCACAAACGCACTGTTAAACAGATAAGACAAACCATCCAACTCAGGGAATGGCACTTCACCAAAGCCAATGTTTAGGCTGACCAATGTGGTGCCTTTATTAAAGTTGGTAGGCTTAAGATTAAGGCGCACGCCATTGGCAAATTGCAGTTGGCGAATCCCCGTTTCCTTATCGCGACTGTCGGCCACTAACTTGCCTTGCTCGCCAAACTGAGTATAAGCAAACTCATCAATCGCCTTGATTGCTGGTGCGCTCACCGCTTGTTTACTGCTTTTCTCGTAGCTGGCGATAAGCTGTTTTTCAGCATTTTCAATGGGCTTATTGCTGGTCAGATACAAATACGGCGTGGCGTTCCATGTTTGATTAAACACTTGGCTTAGCTTTTGCGGTGTCACTGTTGGCATTATTTTTTCAAAAAATGCGAGCTGCCAATCAGGTTCGACAGGGACGCGATTGCCCGCCACCGAATACACTAGACTCTCGGCAATATTCACACTGTGAATAGTACTGCTCCCCGCGACACTTAGCTGATATCCCTTATGCATACGTTTGGTTTGCTGGTCAATTTCCTGCTGGCTAAAACCAAACTCTTTTGCTTGACGCAGGGTTTTCTCCAAGAGTGCGATTCCCTCTTGCCAGTTATTTTCCTGCGTACCTAGGCTCATTTGTGTGCCATAGGCAATATCAAACTGCGGTCCAACCTGCAGGTTTACACCATATAAACCTTGGCTATGCAGTAATTGCGACTCCATACGGCGATACAAGATGCCATGGGCAAGCTCGAGCAACATTTCCTGCTCCCGCACAGCAGGGCTATCGGTAATCGCTGAGATGGGTTTTAGCATGCCAAGGGAAACTGACGTTGACAGACTTGGATCAAAAAATGCCGCCGCATCGACACTTTGGCGCTCTGCGACAGTACCAATAGCTTGTTCCTTGGTTTTAGCGGCCAAAGGCGCGGCCTTCCAACTGGCAAACTGTTGTTTTATCTTTTGTTCTACCGCGGCGACCTCGATATCACCCACCACAATTAAAGTGGTGCGTGAGGGCGTATAAAAACGCTGATATAAAGACAGCAACGCCTCGCGATTGGCATTACTGATACTGTTCGCCTCCCCCACAGGGAAGCGCTTTGACAACAATGTGTTTGGCATTAAAAACTGTAATTGGTTACGGTAATTCTCAAGATCCGCACCGCTACGTTCACGCAGCTCAGACAACACCACCGCTTTTTCACGTTCAATTAGCGCTGGGTCAAGTAATAGATTACTGCCAATTTCTCGCATTAAAAACAAAGCCGTATCGATTTTATCTTGGCTATTACTTGGCAAGTTGAATTGATAAACCGTCTGCTGAAACTCAGTCACAGCATTGGTATCGGCGCCAAAACTCAGGCCAAGGCGCTGCAATGTCGGCATCATCTCCCCCGCCGCCAATCCGGTCGAGCCATTAAAGGCCATATGCTCAAGAAAGTGCACTAATCCTTGCTCGGCATCAGACTCGACCAAAGAGCCTACATCCACCCGCATCCGCACTATGACCGCCTGCTCCGGCGTCTTATTGCTAACCAATAAATAACGCATACCATTGGCAAGTTCACCGGTATGGATCCGCTCACTCATAGGCAAGCCTGTCGTTCCCATCCACAGCGGATCTTCACTCGCCTGCAGTGGCAACGCCATACTCAAAAGCGCCAGCAGTAACCACTGACGCACAAAACTAATTACCTTGAAATTGTTCATTAAAATTCGCACTTTGCCCCCAAAATCAAACAAGAAACCTAGGAAGCGCTCACCTATGTTTCAGATAAAATAAGCTTTCACTATAGTACCTAAAGCACTTTAAGTCACAAAATCAATACCTTATGCCGTACTAAAAATAGTTTATCGCCTTGATATATAGTCAGAATATGCCGAAAAATAATGAGCGAGGAAGGAAGCTGAAACAGCTGTGGATTTAATGGTTACTGTGGAATGGTATGCATATATTTGCGAGATATTGAGTGCTTAATTGGCGAAGCCTTTTCGCCAATCTAGTAATAGAGCAATATCTTGATTGAAAATCTGAGTTGAACCCTCACAATTTTGGCTTTAAAAATCACACCAAAGTTTAGATATTTCGGCTCATGGCCTCGTGAAAAAACCACTTCACAGGTAAGCCATTAATGCAAAAGCCCTACGAATATTCGCAGGGCTTTTGTTTTATCACGCAGTTGAATCTTAAAACTGTTGAAACCAACGTTGGATCTGTTGTGGATCTTTGCTTTGCGTTAAGGACAGCATCAGTAAAATGCGGGCTTTTTGCGGGTTAAGATTACCTGCGGCGATAAAGCCATATTTAGCATCGTCTATCTCGGCATCAAGCGTGGTTGCGCCTGTGGGCACTCGGCTAGAGCGAACGACTATGGTGCCTTTTTGACTCGCCTTAGCTAAGGTGTCAAATATTGAGTGGTAAATATTACCATTACCTACACCGGCGCTGACTATGCCATCAAAACCCGCTTCAACCATAGCTTTAACAGGTAAATCGCTGGCATTAGCATAGTTGTAGACAATCCCTACCTGTGGCAACTTGTCGAGTTTGCTAACATCAAAAGGCGTTTGCCTTGTATGTTGACGCTCAGTTTTGCCCATGTATTCAATCTTGCTGTTATGGATAACGCCAAGCGGGCCAAAGTTAGGCGCGGCAAAAGTGTGTACACCTGTAGTGTTAGTCTTAGTCACATCGCGGGCATTCAATACGGTATCGTTCATCACCACCAACACGCCTCGACCTTTAGATTCGAGGTTAGCGGCGGTCGCGACTGCGTTAAACAAATTCATCGGGCCATCGGCACTCATGGCAGTTGATGGACGCATTGCCCCAACCAGTACTACAGACTTATCGCTCTTGATGGTGAGATTTAAAAAATACGCCGTTTCCTCTAAGGTATCAGTACCATGGGTAATGACGATACCGTCGACATCTTTATCAGCCAATAGCAGATTGATGCGCTTGGCTAAGGCTAGCCAAACTTTATCGTTCATGTCCTGCGAACCGATTTTAACCAGTTGCTCACCTTGAATATCGGCAAGTTGTTTCATTTCAGGCACGGCCGCAATTAAGCTACTAATGCCCACTTCACCAGCCTGATAGTTAGACTCAGTAGCCGATTGTCCGACTCCCGCAATAGTGCCACCCGTAGCAATAATACGTACCTGTGGAAGCGCCTGCGCCGCGGAGGAGAGAAATAACCCTAAAGTGACCGAGAGCAAAAGCTTACGCATTGGAAAATTCATGCTTACATCCTTTGATTAATAATAAACGCCCACAGTGTGCACTATTGTCTAAGCCTCACTGTGATAGCTCTCACTAAAATGAAATAACAGATTTAGCGTTATCTAATTGATTATTTAAACTTTAAGGAAAGCACCATGCATTTATTATTGAGTAGATTTAACTAATCAATGATTATTCGCTATTGACGCAGTGACAATTAAATATCGTATGGTTTATTTAAATTTAAAAACACTTGAATAAATATGTCGCCGATTGGTTAACGAATAACAAATCTATAGCTAATTTGCATCAAAAAGTAATGGCTCACACTAGTGATCCGAGTTGAGAGACTTATCTAAGAAACAAAAGAAATACACTATTTCAAACAGTTAAGTGATCACCATCCTAATCCTGTTATTGCCAAAGCGTTAAGATCTACTTCGATAGTCAAGGAGACGATTCTCCTTCATGTTTTCGATGAGTTATTCTTGATGTGTTACGTATACTTATTGTACACATCCACAACTCAATACTCGGAGATATATCTTACTATTAATTGGATTTAATAGGATCGAAATGAAAGATACTAATAGCGTACGGATCGAAGAAGATTTATTGGGCACGAAAGAAGTTTCCAATGAATTTTATTATGGCATACATACATTGCGTGCCATCGAAAACTTTAAGCTGAGTAATCAAAAAATTTCCGATGTACCTGAATTAGTCCGTGGCATGATGCTAACAAAAAAAGCCGCTGCCATGGCTAACAGTGAATTAGGCGCTGTAAGTCCTGAAATCGCTGACAAAATTATTGAAGCGTGCGATCTAATACTCACAACGGGTCGATTTGTTGATCAATTTCCGGTCGATGTTTATCAAGGAGGCGCAGGCACTTCAGTCAACATGAATACCAATGAGGTATTAGCCAACGTTGCACTGGAGATCATGGGGCTAGAAAAAGGCCGTTACGATGTCATCAATCCTAATGACCATGTCAATAAATGCCAATCGACTAACGATGCCTATCCAACAGGTTTCCGTATTGCGGTCATCAACAGTACCGATATTCTGTTAGATGCATTAACCGACCTTATCAGCGCTTTCGACACTAAAGCCACAGAGTTTAAAACCGTCTTAAAAATGGGCCGCACTCAATTGCAAGATGCCGTGCCTATGACCTTAGGCCAAGAGTTTCATGCCTTTGCTGTTACATTGCGAGAAGAAATTAAGTCCATCAAGCGTTGCCAAGAGCTGTTGTTAGAAGTGAACTTAGGCGCAACCGCCATTGGTACAGGGCTCAATACGCCTGTCGGTTATTCCGCATTAGCCATTAAGTATCTGGCAGACATTACTGGCCGCGCCTATGTGCCAGCGGAAGATTTAATCGAAGCGACATCCGATTGTGGTGCCTACGTTATGCTGCACAGTGCAATTAAGCGTATGGCGATTAAAATGTCCAAGATTTGTAACGACCTACGCTTACTTTCATCGGGTCCACGTACAGGTCTGAAGGAGATTAATCTTCCTGAGCTGCAAGCGGGTTCCTCCATCATGCCAGCCAAGGTTAACCCTGTGATCCCTGAGGTCGTCAATCAGGTTGCCTTTAAGATTGTCGGCAACGATATCACTATCACTATGGCTGCCGAAGCTGGCCAATTACAGCTTAACGTAATGGAACCTGTGATTGGACAGGCGATGTTTGAGTCGCTCAGTTTGATGGGCAATGCCTGTATCTCCCTGCGTGAAAAATGCGTTGAAGGTATCACAGCCAATCCAGAGATCTGCATGGCCCATGTGATGAACTCTATCGGGATCGTGACCTACCTTAACCCAATCATCGGCCACCATGAAGGTGACATCATAGGCAAGATTTGCGCCCAAACGGGTAAAAATGTCCGTGAAGTGGTACTCGAACGCGGTTTGTTAACGGTTGAAGAACTCGATGACATTCTCTCAGTTGAAAACCTGATGAATCCTAAATATCAGGCTAAACGCAACACCAGCAAAGCCAAAGTGTAACTCAGTGGGGCTGGGGAGGCTTCCCCAGCCCACAACTCGATGATTCAAGAATAAGCCTGCGCAGAGTGAATATGCGCAGGCTATTGAAATTAAAAATAAAATAGAGTTAACACTATGATTATATTAGAGATAATTATCGTCCTCGGGGCTATTTACCTTGGTGCAAGGATGGGTAGCATGGGAGTCGGCTTCGCTGGCGGTGTCGGGGTACTGATACTGACCGCGGGGATGGGACTCAAACCGGGCAATATCCCGATTGACGTGATCCTCATCATTATGTCAGTTATCACCGCGATTGCGGCCATGCAAGTGTCTGGAGGGATGGATTATTTAGTCTCACTGGCAGAAAAATTATTACGTAAGCATCCCAAACAAATCACCTTTCTGGCCCCTGTCGTCACCTATTTCATGACACTTTTTGCGGGTACAGGCCACACAGCATTCTCCACCTTACCTGTTATTGCCGAAGTCGCAAAAGAGCAAGGCATTCGCCCCTCTCGTCCCTTATCTATTGCCGTTGTCGCATCTCAAGTCGCCATTACCGCCTCACCGATTTCAGCGGCTGTCGTGTTCTTCTCAGGCATCTTAGAGCCGTTTGGCGTAGATTATTTAGTACTGTTAGCCGTTTGTATTCCCTCAACTTTCCTCGCCTGCATGGTCGGAGCCGTTGTTGCCAACTTAATGGGCAAAGAACTGGCCGATGATCCTGTCTATCAAGAACGCTTAGCCAAAGGTTTAGTCAAAACACGCGGTACAACTCAAATCGAAATTAAAGCCGGCGCGAAACGATCTGTGATGATTTTCTTACTGGCGATTGCGGCTGTCATGGCCTATGCCACTGCGATATCTGACAAAGTCGGTTTGATTGTTGACCCTGTATTGCCACGCGACGCAGCAATTATGGTGCTGATGCTTACGGCAGCTGCCGCTATTACGATTTTCTGTAAGTTAGACGCAAGCGAAATCTCTAACGCGGCCACCTTCAAGTCAGGCATGTCAGCCTGTGTCTGTGTATTAGGTGTGGCTTGGTTAGGCGATACCTTAGTGTCGAATCATATCGAGGAAATCAAAGATCTTGCCGGCACCTTACTGCAAAGTCAGCCTTGGTTATTATCGGTAACCTTATTCTTTGCCTCCATGCTGCTCTACTCCCAAGGCGCGACAACGAAGGCGCTGATGCCCGCAGCCTTAGCGATTGGCGTAAGTCCTTTAACTGCCGTAGCCTCTTTCGCCGCCGTCAGCGCGCTGTTTGTATTACCGACTTACCCCACGCTACTGGCTGCGGTCGAGATGGATGATACCGGCTCGACTCGGATTGGTAAGGCGGTATTTAACCATCCGTTCCTGGTCCCTGGCGTTGTGACGATTGCCACCAGTGTGGCATTGGCCTTCCTGTTTGGCGGCATGATGCTGTAGCTCAATTTTACCCTAAGTGCTCTCAGGGCTAATGCCTACAAATGGATTAACCCTCTTCTTTTAATCTGTATCTATAGACTTTGTTTTGGCGTGATGCAGGTACATTCACGCCATAGCAAATCGAGTAAGAGGTGAATTAATGTCAGCAAAAACGCGTGTTCCTACCGCCATTAACGGCGGACCATTTGGCCAAGCTTGGTCGGCTAAAGCAGACTGCTTACAAAGTGTGACAGGACTTATATTAGGTATTTTCCTCTTATTTCATATGCATTTCGAGGCGAGCATTTTATTTGGTAAAGAAACCTTCTTTCACATGGTGCAATTCTTAGAAGGCAGTATGTTTAGCTCGACGGGTCATGGCTTCCCCATCGTGACCCAGATCATTTCAGTCATTATGCTCGTGATTGTTGCAATACATGCCGCCACCGCATTACGTCGTTTTCCGGTGCAATTAGGTCAATGGCGAGCGATGCGTGGCTTTATGTCGACTATCAAGCATAGAGATACCCAAGCATGGTTCTGGCAGATGATCACCGGTTTCTTACTGTTTTTCTTAGTGTCGGCCCATCTTGCCACTATGATTTTAAACCCTGATATTGGCCCTCACCTTTCGGCCGAACGGGTTTACCACGATAACGCTTGGCTCTTATACGTGGTGTTTTTACCTATCGTGTTATTCCACGGCATCGTTGGTTTATACCGAGTGATATTAAAGTGGGGTGTGAGTAGTAACCGTCCACTTATCCGCACTATAGCGCAAGTATTGATCGTCTATTTATTGTGTTTAGGCACATTAAGCCTAGTGACCTATATCAATATTGGTATCGAATTAGTTTTGCCAGTACAACCGTTTATTCCTCAGTAATGGGCATGACGCTATCGGCGCACCTAGCCTGTATAGCAAGACAAACAACATACGGATCCTCCTCTGATACATAGTTGCAGCGCATCTATGCCCGAGGAGCGCAATGATAAATCCATGAAATGTTATCTAAATTATTAGATAAGGATCTGATTTGAAAATCATTTATACAGACTCATTAGTCATTGGCGCAGGATTGGCAGGCCTTAGAGTCGCGATTGCCACCAAAGAACGAGGCCTAGATACCTTAGTGCTATCGTTAATTCCCGCAAAACGTTCACATTCGGCCGCCGCACAGGGCGGAATGCAAGCCAGCCTAGGCAATACTGTTAAAGGCATGGGTGATAACGAAGACATTCACTTTCAAGACACAGTCAAAGGTTCTGACTGGGGCTGCGATCAAGACGTCGCACGCATGTTTGCCCACGTTGCACCTAAAGCGATCCGAGAACTCACCAACTGGGGCGTGCCTTGGTCAAGGATTTCCGCCGGCCCGCGCGAAGTCATCATGAACGCGCAAAGGGTAACGCTCAATGAGGCCGAAGAAGCTCACGGCCTGATCAATGCCCGCGATTTTGGTGGCACTAAAAAATGGCGTACTTGTTACACCGCAGACGGCACTGGCCACTCTTTACTGTACGCGGTCGATAACCAAGCTATCTCCATGGGCATTCCAGTACATGAACGGATTGAAGCACTGTCGCTGATCCATGACAGTAAGCGTTGCCATGGAGTCATTGCCCGCTGTTTAGTCACAGGTGAATTGTGCGCTTATGTGGCCAAATCCACCACCATCGCCACTGGCGGTTATGGCAAGATTTATGAAATATCGACCAATGCCACCATCTGCGAAGGCATAGGCCAAGCGTTAGCACTCGATACTGGTGTCGCCACCTTAGGCAATATGGAAGCGGTGCAGTTTCACCCTACCGCCATAGTGCCCGCGGGGATCCTTACCACTGAAGGTTGTCGTGGTGATGGCGGTATTCTGCGCGATAAAGACGGTCATCGCTTTATGCCAGATTACGAGCCAGAGAAAAAAGAACTCGCCTCCCGCGATGTGGTTTCTCGCCGCATGACAGAACACATGCGCAAAGGCAATGGTGTCGAAAGCCCTTACGGCCCGCATCTGTGGCTGGATATTACGCAGCTGGGCCGTGAGCATATCGAAACCAACCTGCGCGAAGTGAAAGAGATTTGTGATTACTTCCTCGGTATCGATCCTTGCAAAGATTGGATCCCCGTCAGGCCTACCCAGCATTATTCCATGGGCGGCGTGCGCACCAATGCCACAGGCGAGAGTCCACAACTCAAAGGGCTGTTCAGTGTCGGAGAAGCGGCCTGTTGGGACATGCATGGTTTTAACCGTTTAGGCGGTAATTCGGTGGCGGAAACTGTAGTCGGCGGCATGATCATCGGCAAATATGTCGCTGATTTTTGTGAGAATAACGACTTAGAAATTGATACCGCACTGACCCAAAAATTCATTGATAAATTGCAGCAAGAAATCGATGGACTGGTCGAAGGCAACGGCACAGAAAACCCCTTCCAAATAAAGAAAGAAATGCAACGCATCATGATGAACTACGTCGGGATCTTCCGTAATGGACCCGAGTTAGATAAAGCCATCAAAGGCTTGAAAGACTTACTGCTGCGGGCAAAAAATCTTGGCCTTAAATGTAAAAAACGTCACTCCAATCCTGAGTTAGTCGAAGCGCTACACGTCACCCGTATGTTGAAAGTGGCCCTAACCGTCGCCTGTGGCGCAGAGGCTCGCACTGAAAGCCGCGGCGCCCATTCACGGGAAGATTACCCACAACGCAACGATAAAGATTGGCTCAACCGCACGCTGGCAACTTGGCCAGATGCCGAATCACTGGAACCAGTACTGCGTTATGAAGCGCTAGATGTGATGAAAATGGAGCTACCACCGGGATACCGTGGCTACGGTAACGATAATACTATCGCCCATCCAGATACCGAAAAACGCGTACAAGAAATCAATCAAGTGCTCGCGAGCTTAGGTGATGATCCCGATAGAAACACACTGCAGCGAGCCCTGATGCCATACGAGCTGCCAAGCCACCTGCAGGCTCCTAATGAACGCCTCAGCGATACCTTAGCGATCACTCCAGCCCAACCGGTAGGAAACAAACCACTATGAGCCGTCAAATCAGCTTTAATATCTTTCGCTACGATCCGCAAGATGGCCAAGACAAGCCAAAGATGGAACGTTATCAGTTGACTGAAACACCGGGCATGACAGTGTTTATCGCCTTAAATCAACTACGTGAGCTACAAGACCCTTCACTGCAGTTCGACTTTGTCTGCCGCGCGGGCATCTGTGGCAGTTGCGCCATGGTGATCAATGGTTTCCCCACGCTTGCCTGTCGCACGTTAACGGCAAATTATCCCAATGGTGAAATCACCCTCATGCCGCTACCTGGCTTCGAGCTGATTGGCGACTTATCGGTGAACACGGGTAAATTTATGCGCGAATTAGCCGAACGCTTAAAACTGTGGCTGCATCCTAGACCCGATGATCAGGACATTCATCGCCTCGAAAACCCAATGCCACCCGAAGAAGCCGCGCGGATCTATGAGCTAGAACGCTGCGTCGAATGTGGCGTTTGCGTGTCGGCCTGCGCCACCAAACAAATGCGTGACACCTTTGTCGGCGCGGTTGGCATGATGAAAATTGCCCGCTTCGAAATGGATAGCAGAGACAGCCGCAGCGCGGATGATTTCTACCATGTGATTGGCAATCAAGATGGCGTCTTCGGCTGTATGACGCTACTCGGCTGCCAAGATAACTGCCCCAAAGATTTGCCGCACATGCAGCAAATCGCTTACCTGCGCCGCAAAATGGCCGCGACCATACTCTAATCCTCCCTCTAACATCCCGCTGTTTTGGCGGGATGGATAGGATTGCATCTTTCCAAAACCAGCTGACAGGTTTTATCTGTCAGCTGCTGAGTTACGAAGCCTAATTTTCTTAGTTAGGCGCCTCCCCAGCACTATCACAAGTGCAGCTCCTTACTACTAGCGATACAGCTCAATAGGCAACAAAATCCATTAGCGTAACGCGAGTAGTTGTTATGTAAGGAAACATAAATGAAACCGTCTAAACTTACATCAGCCATACTTGTGCTGAGCTTTGCCACACCTATTTTTGCCGTTCAAGCCAATAATACAGCAGAAACCAATGACGAATTACGCACTGAATTACAACAAATTCAGCAGAGACTCGCCATGCTCGAAGCGCAAGAAAATGAACAATCAGTGCCATCGGATACCCAGTTTAATTTTTATGGTTCTTTACGCCCAACCTTCGGCCTGACCCACACTAACTCGGACGATGTGTGGGATGTAGGCGATGCGAACTCGCGAATTGGCTTTGCCGCAGAACACCAGCTTGGCAATGGCTTAGTCGGGTTTGCGAAGGGGGAATTTAAGGTCGATATCAAAGATGACGGCGACTTTGGCGATGCACGTAAAGCCTATGTCGGATTAAAGGGATTTTTTGGTAGCGTTGCCATAGGTAAACAAGCCGTCACGCAGGAAATGATTTCCGATCCCGTTGATATCTTTAACCGCTCAGGAACGCCTCTGGCCTATGACAGTGCGAGCCCATTCAGGCTCAATAATCTCGTGACCTATCGTAAAGAGTTTGGCGACCTGTTATTTTCGGCCGATGCGCAATTCGACGGCAATAAAGGCAGTGGTGGCAGTGACTTCGTTAACACGGGCATCCGTTATAAAACCGACTTCATCTACATTGCCGCAGCTTTTTATAATAAAGAGTTAGAGGACAACAAGGATGAAAATACATTCGGTGTAACACTAGCAAAAAATTTCAATTCTCTGTTCCTCGCCGCAGCCTACCAAAACATTGAAAAAGACAGCGTCGATGGCACAACATTGGATGGTTCAACACTGGATGTAGTTGCAAGCTATCCCATCACTGACAGCTATAAAATCAAGCTAGGCGTGTCCAAATATGACGATGGCGACAATGACATCACCTCCGCGAAATACAATGCCTATAACACTACGCTGGAATGGCATAAAACACCGAAATTCAGCACCTTCATCGAATATCAAAAAACAGATTTTGAATACCGCGAAACCAATGACCAGATCATGCTAGGCATGCGTTATAACTTCGATTATACGTTCTAAGTTTTATCTCAAGCGTATCATCATGTGAACAAGCGAGGTAAAGGGTTGAACGACCTAACCCACGCTTCACGGCAAAAACTTAAAAACAAGAAACAACAAAGCCACGACTCGCGTGGCTTTGCTTATTTAAGACGATACCGTCTTTATGCTTCGATACGTTCCAAATTAGAATGGAATATCGTCATCCCAGCCATCATCCAAATCTGGAGTGAAGTTTTGCTGTGGTTGTGGCGCTGGACGCTGTGCTGGTGCTGCAGGCGCTTGATAAGCTGGCGCTGGAGCGGCTTGTTGCTTAGGCGCATAACCACCTTGTTGTGGTTGTTGAGCCTGTGGCTGACCATAACCTTGCTGCTGGGCAGGAGCTGGCGGAGCATATTGTTGCTGAGCTGGCGCTTGGTAAGCAGGTGCAGCTTGAGGCGCTGGCGCATATTGATTTTGCGCAGGCGCGGCTTGTTGTGGTGCAGATTGATAACCTGCGTTTTGTGGCATGCCGCCCATTGGCGCGCCTTGTGCTTGTCCACCTTGACCACGGCTACCTAGCATTTGCATGCTACCGCTTTGGTCGATAACCACTTCAGTGCTGTAGCGGTCTTGACCACTTTGGTCTTTCCACTTACGAGTTTGCAGTTTACCTTCAAGATAAACCTGTGAACCTTTACGCAGGTATTCACCGGTAATTTCAGCTAATTTGCCGAACAGAACCACACGGTGCCATTCAGTACGCTCTTGCTGTTGACCCTGTTGGTCTTTCCACGATTCGCTAGTCGCTACTGTGATGTTTGCGACTGCATTACCGTTTGGCATATAACGCACTTCTGGATCTTGTCCCAAATTGCCAACCAAAATTACCTTGTTAACACCACGACTGGCCATTGAAATCTCCTGCGATTCTTTAAATAATCTATTAATTCAGTATGTTGTTTATCTTTATTGCCATAGAGGAAATCAGCTTCCCCAAATACCACACGGCAGACCAGATATTATTGAGCAGAGCCTAACACAGCTCGTGCTTCTCTTAAATCGAAATGCTCGTCTACCTTGAGATAAGCCACTTTCTCGTCCAGCACGACTATGGCTTCAACAACGCCCATTAATTGGGATAACTGGGTTGCCATATCGCGCGCTTGCGCCTTGTCTTTCACTTCAGCTTCTAAGGTGTAACTCTTTAACAACACAGGATTTTGCATGCCTAATGTCAGGAATAACCAAATAGACATTAAGATCACGGCAACAACAAATACCCCGACTGCGCCCACGAGCTGGAAAGCACCGCCACCGAGCATACCACCACAAAAAGCCCCTAAAAACTGGCTAGTTGAATACACGCCCATAGCCGAACCTTTTTCGCCGACGGGGCAAAATTTGGCAATCAAACTTGGCAGTGAGGCTTCTAAATAGTTAAACCCAGTAAAAAAGAGCACCACGGCAAAACTCAATACCCAAAGATTGCTCGCAAATGCGGCCATCGCCAGCAATGCCACTATCATTATCACGAGGGCAATTTGGAACATCGCCTTAGTATTTTTGCGCTTAACCCCTATGATGATTAACGGCACCATCAAAATAAATGCGCCCACAAAAGCGGGGAAATACAGCATCCAATGTTTTTCTTTCACTAGACCCGCATCCACCAGATCCAGCGGTAATGCCACAAATACTGCGGTGAGCACTAAATGCAGGATAAAAATCCCAGCGTTAAGCCTAAATAATTGCGGCTCGAGGAACATACGTTTGAGCTTAGCGGGCGTTGCTAAAGTGTCTCCTTTGGGTGCCTGAGTGATGGGATTAGGCACTAAAAACTGGATCAACAGCATACCGACAATAGCCAATACCGCCGTTAACCAAAACAATCCAGTCAACCCAAGATGTTGCGCAACGATAGGTCCCATTAGCAAAGACAGGGCAAAAGATAACCCGATACACATGCCAATAATCGCCATCACCTTAGTGCGCTGCTCGTCGCGGGTTAAATCCGCGGCAAGCGCCAGCACGGCAGCGGCAATCGCACCCATACCCTGTACAGCTCGACCAAAGACAACGCCATAAATCGTATCTGCGTTAGCAGCGATAACACTACCAATAGCAAACAACACTAAGCCACCGAGAATAATCGGCTTGCGACCATATTTGTCAGATAAAATCCCCATGGGGATTTGCAGCACGGCTTGAGTCAGGCCATAGGCGCCGATAGCAATACCCACCCACAGAGGCGAAAAGCCTTCGAGATGCTGACCATAAAGTGCAAAGACGGGCATGATCATAAACAAGCCCATCATGCGCAAACCAAATACACTGGCTAAAGAAAACGCGACTTTTTTCTCAGTACCCGAAAGTCCGTTGTTACCCATGATTTTGCCCTGGATTGAAGTCTTTTAAGGGGCGCATGTTACCACACCCAAAAGGATTTGCTCAAAAGGAAATAGTGGCCTAAACCACTGACTATACACTTAGCTTTTATCCCGTTTATCACGGACCTATATTGACTGTGTCTGAGTTAACATCTTTATTTTTAACGCTCAGGCACAGGGGAATGAGTCTAACATAGTGTTCACAATTGTCCTGTGAGTCAGTGCGCAACAACAGTATTAATCTTAGTTAATCCATTCCATCCACAACATCCCGCAAAGCAGGTCGACTTAAAGCCAGTGCCAGCCCTAGGATTGGTGCAGATCACAGAATCAACTAAACTCAGCGGCGGAACTGTGCGATACTTGTGCTCATTTTTTTAAGCATATGGCATTAGAGCGATAGATGGATAAGATTGAAATACGCGGCGCACGCACCCACAATCTCAAGAATATCAACCTGACTATCCCAAGGGATAAACTGATTGTCATCACGGGCTTATCGGGATCTGGCAAATCCTCCCTCGCTTTCGATACTTTATATGCCGAGGGCCAGCGACGTTATGTCGAGTCCCTATCTGCCTATGCTCGCCAATTTTTGAGTTTAATGGAAAAGCCCGATGTGGACCATATCGAAGGCTTAAGCCCGGCGATATCCATAGAGCAAAAATCCACCTCCCATAACCCACGTTCGACCGTGGGCACGATTACCGAAATTTATGATTACCTGCGCTTGATGTTTGCCCGCGTGGGTGAGCCGCGTTGTCCGACACATAATCAACCCTTGGCGGCACAAACCGTCAGCCAGATGGTCGATAAAGTGTTGGAAATGCCCCAAGACAGCCGCTTGATGCTGCTCGCACCTGTGGTCAACGCCCGTAAGGGTGAACACGTTAAATTGCTCGAAGGTCTATCGGCACAGGGTTATATCCGCGCGCGTATCGACGGTGAAGTGTGTGACTTAACCGATCCGCCAACCTTAGACTTACACGTTAAACACACGATTGAAGTGGTCGTCGACCGTTTTAAAGTGCGTGACGATATCAAGCAACGCTTAGCGGAATCCTTTGAAACCGCGCTGGAACTCTCCGGCGGCATAGCGACCGTTGCCAGCATGGAAGACGACACTGGTACTGGTAAATCCAAAGGCGAAGAACTGATCTTCTCGGCCAACTTTGCCTGCCCGCACTGCGGTTATTCGATGGCGGAATTAGAGCCAAGGATCTTCTCCTTTAACAATCCAGCCGGCGCATGCCAAACCTGTGATGGTTTAGGGGTACAACAATTTTTCGATCCTGAGCGCGTGATCACCAATACCGAGCTTTCACTGGCGGGCGGTGCGATTCGCGGCTGGGATAGACGCAACTTCTATTACTTCCAAATGCTCAGCTCACTCGCCGAACACTATAAGTTCGATGTCGAAGTGCCCTACGAGCAGCTTAGCGAAAAAGTCCGCAAAATCGTACTTTACGGCTCAGGTAAAGAAAGTATTGCCTTTAAATACATTAATGACCGCGGTGATGTGGTGGTACGTAATCACCCCTTCGAAGGCATTCTAAACAACATGGACAGGCGCTATCGCGAAACCGAAAGTAACTCGGTACGTGACGAATTAGCCAAGTTTATCAATACCCAAGCTTGTCAAAGCTGTGGTGGTTCGCGTCTGCGCGAAGAAGCCCGTAACGTGTTTTTAGGTGATATCAACCTGCCACAACTCACCACTTGGTCGATTGGCGAAGCCTTGGACTACTTCGAGAAAGTCGAGTTTAGTGGCCAAAAGGCGCAGATTGCCGAGAAGATTTTAAAAGAAATCCGCGATCGCTTAGGCTTCCTCGTCAACGTGGGCCTCAATTATTTGAGCCTATCGCGCTCGGCAGAAACCCTCTCGGGCGGTGAAGCCCAACGTATTCGACTGGCCAGCCAAATCGGTGCAGGGCTCGTCGGCGTGATGTATGTGCTCGACGAACCTTCAATCGGCCTGCATCAAAGGGATAACGAGCGTCTGCTGCAGACGCTTATCCACCTGCGGGATTTGGGCAACACTGTGATTGTGGTTGAGCATGACGAAGATGCGATCCGTATGGCGGATCACGTGATCGATATCGGCCCAGGCGCAGGTGTACACGGCGGCGAAGTCATTTGCGACGGTCCGATTGAGAAGATCATCGCCTGTGAAGAGTCAGTTACCGGACAATATATTTCTGGTAAGCGCAGCATTCATATCGATACGCCGCGCATTCCCTTCGACAAAAACCAAGTCATTCAATTGTTTGGCGCACGCGGCAACAACTTGCGTAATGTGGATTTAACCATTCCCATTGGCCTATTCACTTGTGTGACGGGCGTATCGGGTTCGGGTAAATCGACCTTAATCAACGATACCTTCTTCAAAATCGCCCATAGAATGCTCAACGGGGCGACAGTGGATGAGCCATCACCCTATGATCGTATCGAAGGGATGGAACTGTGCGACAAAGTGGTCGATATCGACCAAAGCCCAATTGGCCGCACACCGCGCTCGAATCCTGCCACTTATACGGGCATCTTCACCCCAATTCGCGAGATTTTTGCCGGAACCCAAGAGTCACGTACTCGCGGTTATCAAGTCGGTCGTTTCTCCTTTAACGTAAAAGGTGGACGCTGTGAGGCTTGCCAAGGCGACGGCTTGATCAAGGTCGAAATGCACTTCCTACCCGATGTGTATGTACCCTGCGATTCCTGTAAAGGTAAGCGCTATAACCGCGAAACCTTAGAAGTACGCTATAAAGGCAAGAATATTCACGAAGTACTGCAGATGACAGTGGAAGATGCGCGTCAGTTCTTCGATGCCGTACCTGCCATTGCCCGTAAGCTACAAACCTTGATGGATGTGGGTTTGTCCTATGTGCGCCTCGGCCAAAGTGCGACCACACTTTCGGGCGGTGAAGCCCAAAGGGTGAAACTTGCCAAAGAGCTGTCTAAGCGTGACACGGGCCAAACCTTGTATATCTTGGATGAACCGACCACGGGCTTACATTTTGCCGATATTCAATTGCTGCTCGACGTGTTGCATCGTCTCAAATCCCACGGCAACACGATTGTGGTGATTGAGCATAATCTGGATGTGATCAAAACCGCAGACTGGATTATCGACTTAGGCCCAGAAGGTGGCGGTGGTGGCGGTATGATTTTAGCCACAGGCACGCCGGAAGAAGTCGCCGAGCATCCAACCTCCCACACGGCACGCTTCTTAAAGCCACTGCTAAAACGGGATATCGAGCTGGCAAAGGCCAATAAAGCTAGGGCTTAACATTCGGCTCATGCCGCAGTTGGTCTGAATAATAAAAGCGCAGTCGCCCTAAGCACTGCGCTTTTTTTCGCTCAGCAATCCAATATGCTTAAGCTATCGCATACATATAGATCTCATTGAATTAGAATCGGATTTAGGCAAAGATGATATTCATCTTCTGGCGAAGGCTTCAGCGATAAGGAATGTCCATGCGTGATAGCACTCAGTCCCCAGTGACTCACCTTATATTACCGAGGCAGTATCAATCACTTTTAAGTAAAAATCTAAGCGACATAAACCTAAGCGCATTGACTCTATTCAACCACAGTCGTATCGGTCAGCTGCTCGCCAAGTTCAAGATCATGCACCTTATAAGACATCAATCCCAAAGACTTGGCTTATTTGCACTGGCCTGCTTTGTTGTAGCCACCCTCACTGGCTGCGCTAACTCAACCGAAACCTGTGCACGCACTGAGCTAAAACTCACTTGGGCCGAGCCCACAGAGTTACAAGTGACAGTCACAGTATTAAGTTCGGATGAATTTGAAGGCCGCAAAACCCAAACCCAAGGTGCGGCAAAAAGTCGTGACTATATAAAGCAGCAATTTCAGGGGCTAGGTTTACAGCCTTGGGGAGCGGACTTTATCGTGCCCTTTGAATACCAAACCTTCTTCACCCAAGAAACTGGCGACAATGTGGTCGCCACCGCGATGGCGACAAAGCCGACAAATCGATGGCGCATTATCGTCGCCCACTATGATCACTTAGGCATGAGCGGCAGCAAGATTTACCACGGCGCCGATGATAACGCCTCCGGCGTCGCCGCCATGCTAGCGATTGCCAAACATTGGCAGCAGCAATTTGCTCAGCAACCCAATACCTTGCCTAAGGTGAATCTGATGTTTGTGGCAACCGATGCCGAAGAACCGGGACTCTATGGCAGCATCGCCTTGGTTGAACAACTCAAAACCCGCCTGCCAGAAGCGACTTTTGAGCTGATGTTGAATTTAGATATGGTGGGTCACCCCGGCAGGCCCTATGCGATTTACCTTGAAGGCAGCCGAAACTTCACTCAGTTCAATCAATTTAAACCCCTACTGAATCAACAGAACCGACTTTGCATTAAACTCACGCACCCTAAACCCGTTGGTCGAAGCATACAAAGTACCGATTGGCTGCGGGCGTCGGATCATTACCCCTTCCACAAAGCGAATATCCCTTGGCTGTATTTGGGTGTGCCGACCCATCCCCAATATCACACACCAGAGGATACCGTCGCGACAATCGACATCACTTTTCTTGCGGCAGTGACAGAGTCAGCATTCGAGTTACTTCAATTAAATGTTGAATATTTAAAGAATTAATGGGAAGTGGCGCGTTTCTTGCTCAGTTTTAGCGAAAAAAATGCAGAAAACAGGTTAAATAGCGTGACTCTGATTGGTAAAGTGGCCGCCATGCTGCTATAATCCGTCGTTCGCGGGAAATCGACACGGGGTTGATTTTCTGTCTGTGAAACTTTAGCGCCATTTCGCGCGCGCATCCACAAGGCTACAACCCAATGTCATCCGATGAAAGAACTTTCCGTGAACTCGGCCTATCCGAGAATTTGTTGCGTGCTCTTGACGAGCTAGGTTATGAAAAACCAACGCCAATCCAATCAGCCAGTATCGATCCACTTATGGCTGGCAAAGATATTTTAGGTCAAGCGCAAACAGGTACAGGTAAAACTGGCGCCTTCGCGTTACCACTATTAAACAAAGTTACCAGCCAAACTACACCGCAAATTTTAGTATTAGCACCAACACGTGAATTAGCCGTGCAGGTTGCCGAAGCGTTCAGTAGCTATGCCAAATTTATGAAGAATTTCCACGTTCTTCCTATTTATGGCGGCCAAAGCATGCAACAACAGTTGAATGCCCTGAAACGTGGCCCACAAGTTATCGTTGGTACGCCTGGTCGTGTTATGGACCATATGCGTCGCGGCACCTTGAAACTCGATTCATTACAAGCCTTAGTGCTCGATGAAGCCGATGAAATGTTAAAAATGGGCTTCATCGATGATATCGAATGGATCCTTGAGCACACGCCAAGCGAACGCCAACTGGCGTTATTCTCTGCCACTATGCCAGAGCAAATTAAGCGTGTTGCTAACCAGCACTTACGTAATCCTGTACATGTTCGTATCGAATCAAGCCAAACTACGGTTGAGTCAATCGAACAGCGTTTCGTACAAGTATCACAACACAACAAACTTGAAGCTTTAGTACGCGTATTAGAAGTTGAAAACACTGAAGGTGTGATCATATTCGTGCGTACTCGTAACTCATGTGTTGAGTTAGCTGAGAAGTTAGAAGCCCGCGGTTATGCTTCATCACCACTACACGGTGATATGAACCAGCAAGCCCGTGAGCGTGCAGTTGACCAACTGAAACGTGGCAAGTTAGACATTCTGATCGCAACTGACGTTGCGGCCCGTGGTCTTGACGTTGAGCGTATCGGTCACGTTGTGAACTACGATATTCCGTATGATGCCGAAGCTTATGTACACCGTATTGGCCGTACAGGCCGTGCTGGCCGTACTGGTATGGCGATCCTGTTTGTAACTAGCCGTGAAATGCGCATGCTGCGCACTATCGAACGTTCAACTAACAGCCGCATTTCACCAATGAAAATCCCAAGCCCAGAGACAGTTGCAGAACGTCGTCTGTCTCGCTTAGGTGAGCAATTGGCTGAAACAATCAACGGCGATTTAGATTTCATGAAAGAAGCTGTTGCTCAATTATGCCAACAGTTAGAAGTCGATACCGATCTGCTAGCCGCTGCATTATTACAGCAAGTTCAGCAAGAACGTCCTTTGCAATTGCCAGCCATTCAAGAACGTGTTCGTGATGAACGCAGTGAGCGCACTGAACGTAGCGACCGCGGAAGTGATCGTAATGACCGTGGTGGTGAGCGTGGTGAACGCAGAAGTCGCGAACCGCGTCCAATGCCAGCAAGCTTAGGCTCAGCTGAAGCGTTGAAAGACAACCCAGATTTAAAAATGTGCCGTTACGTGATCGACGTAGGTCGTGAGAATGGTGTAGGTGTGGGTAACATCGTTGGCGCTATCGCAAACGAAGCTAACATCGACAGCCGTTACATTGGCGCAATCCAACTTTACGATGCAGTGACCACTGTTGACCTGCCAGACGGCATGCCAAAAGACGTGTTACAGCACCTACGTAAAGTACGTGTTTGTGGCAAGCCATTGAACATCCGCGAAGCTGGCGATCAAGTATTTGTTGATTCAGGCCGCAGTGCTCGTTCAGACCGCCCTGCGGGTGACCGTAAACCACGTGGCGATCGTCCAACAGGTGACCGCCCAGCGGGTGATCGTAAGCCTCGCGCTGCGTCTACTGGTGACAAGCCATTTGCTGACCGCAAACCTCGTGCAGACAAACCTGCCGGTGAGCGTAAGCCACGTAAACCACGTGAAGACTAATCTAGCTTAAGCTAGAGACTAAAAAAGGAGCCTAGGCTCCTTTTTTGTTGTCTTGATTTTGTCTTAGTTTGCCTTTAGCAAAGATAAAGCTTAGTGTCTAATCTCCAAAGAGTTTAATGGCATAAGTAATCGACTCCCATGAAAAAAGCCCTTACCGCTGGACTATTATCCGCCTTCGTCGCCCCCGGCAGCGGCCATTTCTATCTGCAACATAAACGCAGCGCCCTAGTGTTTTTTGTGCTGGCAATACTGAGTCTTGGCCTGATGCTGCAACAAGTCATGCAAGTAGCACAGCTTATCTCACTTGATATTCAAACTGGTGTTTTACCGCTAGATATAGGCGTGATTACAGCCGAAGTGACCAAGCAAACCACGGCAACCATTCGTGATGGTGCGGACAAGCTGATGTATGGATTTATCCTCTGCTGGCTAATTGCCTTATTAGATAGCATGCGCTTGGGACTGAAACAAGATAAGCAAGATGCAGTCACGGCCCAAAAAAATGCCTAGTCGCCAACTGTCCATGCTTCAATAAAGCTATGGTAGCAAGTAACGAGCATATCGGCGTCGTGGGCATAATCGGGAATGGTTTCAGGGCAATAGAGGGCACAGTGACTACCCGCATTACGCGCAGTTTGCAGATCAAACAGATAATCCCCCACATACAAGATCTCTGCGGGCGCGAGTTGCCACTGCTGGCAAATAAGATGAATACCTTCGGGATGCGGCTTAGGCTGCGCATCATAGCGTGTTAATACCAGTGCGATATCTATGCCGAGTTTATCGATAGTGATTTGCGCCGCTTCTGGCATATTGCGAGTCAAAATAGCCAAGGGAAGTGACTTGGCCCGTAGGCATTCGATAAGCTCCCTCGCGCCATCAATCCAACTGGCCTTGAGTGAACTTTGTCTTTCGTACTCATGGACAATGTCTAACGCCTTAGCCCGTGCTTCATCAGTACTCAGACTCTCGACATGGGCCAAGATATCCGTACCAGAATGAATCCCCAATTCACGCCGCAACCCAGCAAAATCGGGATTAGAATGCGCTAAGGTGCCGTCGAGATCGAAGATGACGCCACGGATATCCTGAAGTTTTAATTCGCTGAGTCTAGTGATCACTGGCCTTTCCCATGGATAAAATGTCTGCGTTAGACAGCCTGCAAACGCTTCGCCTGACGATTACGGTACATAGGCAGCAATTGCACCACCATCACAGACACAATAATCACGCCAATCCCCAGCAGAGATAAACCATCTAATTCATCAGCACGGAATACTTCTGGCCACCAGCCAAGGCTCACCACTAACGCCGTGGCACTAAAGCTAAATACTGGTGTTAGGGCCAACATGGCACTAACCTGCGCCGTCGGCCAGTACTTCATCGACTGGCCAAAACAGCCATAGGCGATCAAGGTATTGGCGGCGCAAAACAGTGCTATCTGCCAATCGAAGCTGTCCATACGGACAAACTGGCTAAAGTCGCTAAAGGGAGCCATTACGAAAATACCTAAGCCATAGATCACTAAGAGCACGTTCGCGGGCGACAAACGATTCAGTAAGGATTTTTGCAATAAGGCATAGCTAGTCCACGACAGTGCTGAGAACTGGATGATCATCACCCCAATCCAAACCTGATGATTATTAGCCCCAGAAAAATTTAAATTAGGATGGAAAAACATCAACATACCTAAAGCTAAGGTTGCAAAACAGCTGAGTTGCACCGCATTAAGCCGTTCCTTAAAAAACAACACACCACCAAACGCGAGGAAAAAGGGCGAAGTCTGGAAATTCAGTTGGGCGGCGCCCGGTGCGAGGTAATCGAGTGAATAAACAAAAGACACATAATTGAGCATCAAGAAGATGCCAGCAAGCACTAACCTTAACCAAACTTTGGCATCGAGTGCTGCAAATTGCTTAAGACTACCTGCGCTCCATTGGATCACTATGCTGACTAAAAGCGCGACCAGAAAACGAAACCAAGTAAGAGTCACGGGATCGATAAAGGCCGCCGAGAGCTTTAATGCTATAGGTAACATGCCCCAAAATAAAACCGCAACTGAGATGAACAGGAGCCCGAGTTGAGCATGATTATTTGCCTGAGGGGCGTTATGGCTAAGGTTCACGGAGGAGTCCAGTAGAAACTGCAAAATGGACAGCCATTCTGGCACTGAGCCAACACAATATCTAGCGGCGAATCATGGAAAGATTCGCGTTAGCTTGGATACTTTAGCTGACACTTATGTGAGGCAAGTTTCAGCATCTTACGATAATTGGAATATTGGCCGCACTCTTGATTCAACTGCAGCAGATTTACCCCGAAAGCCAACATTGGCATTTCCCGCGTTGCCAATAACCGAGTATATTTGGCCCATAAAAATGGCTTCTGCCACACACTCTCTAGGCCACTTCTTTTTAAGCTAACGCTTTAAATAGGAAAGTTAATGTTATCTACCGCCACGATCGAACAAGTTAAAACGCATATTAATACCGCAGCCAAGGAATTAGCCGAGCGCCGCGCAGCAGGCACGAGCGGCGATTTACTGATCCCAGAACTAAGGCCAACCAGCTTCGAACAGGCCTTCGCTATTCAACAAGCCGTAGCAGAAATATTTAAGGCAAGCGACAACAATCCTATCGCGGCGTGGAAATGCCTAGTACCCACGGCGGAAAAAACCGTCGTAGCGCCTATTTATCAAGATGATGTGTATCAACAATCGACCACTTGCCCACTCTATCCATCGACTAAAGGCCTCGCCCGAGTCGAACCCGAACTCGCCTTCGAGATTGCTCGCGATTTACCGCCAAGAAGCACGCCTTACACAGAGGCTGAAATCGACGAGGCCTTAGGTGACATTCGTTTGGCGCTAGAATTGATCAAAAGCCGCTACCACACACCCAGTGAAGCGACGCATTTTGATGCCCTCGCCGATGGCTTAGTCAATCAAGGACTGTGGTTAGGGCCAGTGCTAAACCCACTAGCAGATTTAGAGACCAGCTGTTTTGAACTCAGCGTTGATATTGCCAATGGCGAGCACCAGCAAAGCGACACACTGCAAAAATCCGCCATTCATCCCAACGGTTTCCCTAAGGCGGGACTCTACTGGTTAGTTAACTTTTTATCCGCCCAAGGCATTGGCTTAACTCAAGGGCAATATGTGATCACAGGCTCTTACGCTGGCGTCCTCGATCTGCCATTGGCACAGGTCTGCAAATTTGAATACGGCGCGCTTGGACAGTTCGCAGTGACTTTCACTGCTAAGTGATTGCGGCGAGTAAAACGACAAAACACTGATAAATAAGCGAACTCAGTTTCAGCTGGGCTCGCTTATTTTCAATCTCAGCTCTTAGTTATCAGTGCTCAGTTATCTGCATTCCCCACAAGCATCATTAACAAAAGCCAAACTAACTTGCCTCAAAATGTACACCTATGTATCATCTAAATTCATCAATAATAAGGATATATAGAATGTCACACGGAAAAATGCTGCCAATTGCCTGTCTTCTTGCCCTCACTTTAGGCACTTCTCTTAGCGTGCATGCCTCAGAAAATAGCTTTGCCAAAGCCTATAGTGACTATCAAGCCGCCGTAGAAAAAGGCGATGCTGCAAATATTGAAGCGAGCGCAAAAACCGCTTATCAACTCGGCGAAGCCCAATATGCCAAAGACAGCGTCGACTTAGCTAACCTCGCCATGAACTGGGCCGCGACGATAGAAAAGCAAGTCTCCCCTTACCCATTTGCAGAAAAGAATCTGCCAAAAACGGCGAAGGCGAATGAATTGTATCAGCTCGCTCTTGCAAACTATAAAGTTCATTATGGCAAAGAAGCGCTTGAGCTTATCGACCCCTTACTAGGTGCTGCACAAACCGCAGTTGAAGCCAAAGATGCGAAAAATGATTTGCTTACTGCTATCGCAATTGCTGAAAAATCCGATAAAAAGAAACTGCTCGCCGATGTAAAAATGGCCGCCTTCAACCGCTTATCAAATACAGAGCTATACACCAAAAGCGTAAGAAGCTATGCCTTCGATGCCTATGATATTTATAAAGAGATTTTACCAGAGAACGCCATAGACAGAGTCAAGGCAACCTATGTGGTGGGTGCCGTTGAGTATGCAGAAAAGCATGATGACAAGGCGATGCCATTACTTTTAGAAGTCGTTAAGCAGTTTGAAGCCCTTAACTTTAGCCATCCCTATGCCTTAAGTGCCCACGCTTATTTAGTCGAACTCTATGAGCGCCAAGGAAAGCGTGACGAGTCCACCGCCCACTGTATTGCTATCGGCAAAATGCGTCCTTGGGCCGACGCACAGGAACAACAACCTATTTTCCGTATCGTACCTGACTATCCAATGTCCTATGTTAAGCAACGTAAAAGTGGCTGGGTTCAGCTTAAATTTACTGTCGATGAACATGGGTTCGTGAAAAACCCTGAAATTTTAGCCTCTAAGGGTGGTGCTTTATTTGAAAAAGAGAGTATTGAAACCTTAAATAAATGGCGTTACGCACCCAAGTTTGAAAATGGTATAGCCGTGGAGGCACAAACTAGCGTGCAAATGGATTACACCATAAACTAATAGCCCGCTATTTCACCTCATAACCTAGCCCGTCGCTCACACTCGATGGGCTTTTTTCATCCTCCTCTGCGATCTGCCCCAGACTTAACCCCTGCTTAAGTTGGATAAAACAAGCTTGGCAAATACACGAATCAGCAGACGGTAAAATATGGTTGATTGCCCCTAGCGGCAAATCTGATGCTTGCGCTTGCAAGGCGGCCAAAGGTGGAAATGTTTGCAGAGCGCACCAACAGTCCTCAATACCCTTACCTAAAATCACAGCACATTGATTCGAGCCTTGGCACAGAGGGCAAATTTGCGCAGTTTCTAACTTAGGTTCTTCCAATGGCTGAGACACGGTAATCCTTATAGCAAGATAAGTTGTTATAGCGCGGAGATCATAATAGATTTTTGCAACTCAAACTTAATTGATTGGCACCAAAGTGAGACTTTAAAACTTTCCAAACTACGTTTGAATGCTTTAGTTAAAAAGTCGTGGGGCTTCACCCCTCAGGCTAATATTGGTGCTGTTTAGCACAATACTATATTGATTGCGGCCTTACGGCCGAGATAAATCAAAGTCGTGGGTCTTCAACCCACACCCGACCAAGAGGGGATCAACAGCAATTCCCTCTTGGATCTCCCTTGCCGCCCCTAGCGAAGTTACATGCATTAGAGACTGGCCTTGGTCTTATGGATAAATTGCTATCGCTTCCGAAGGCAACGTCCCTGCACCTGCGAAAGCTAGCCGGACATCCATGTCCGGACTCACGCAATTTATTCCAACGCCCCGCGGCAACTTCGCAGGGGATGTGTAGTGGCACACTAATTTTGGCCACCTAAATAGAGGTGATATTATTACCTCGTAGATGACTTTAGGTGAACACATGAGATCGACAACCAGAAAAACATTTAGTGCTGAATTCAAACTTGAAGCAGCCCAATTAGTCCTCGATAAAAACCATAGCATTATCGAAGCTGCAAAGGCGATGAACGTAGGTAAATCCACTATGGATAAATGGGTGAGACAGTTAAAACTAGAACGCCAGGGTGGCACACCAAAAGCATCTCCGATTACCCCTGAACAAATTGAAATCCGTGAGCTGAAGAAGCAAATAGCTCGTCTTGAGGAGCACAATCTTATCCTAAAAAAGGCTACCGCTCTCTTGATGTCAGACTCGATGAACAATTTACGCTAATCAGCGCACTCAAGCAGAGCCACTCTATTCTCACAATTTGTAATGCATTCAAAG